>NZ_JBRRCU010000010.1:0-84746 GCF_056759195.1 Stenotrophomonas sp. STEN083
GGCGCACCAGGACTCGGCTCTGGCCGGGCGGGGGGGCTCGGCCGCGCCGCCGCCACGCGCGGTGCGCGGGCCGCCCGACCCATATGCGTCCCCCCCCCCGCCCCCCCGCCCCCCCCACTACAGGTGGGGCTTTACCGGCAAAGCCCCATGCCGAGCATGACTCGGCACTACCATGCCCCTTGCGCCTTCGGCGCAAGGGGAGGCAAGCAATCAGAGAAACAGATCCGGCATCAGCGGACGCGTCGGGTCCATCGCATAGCCCGACAGATCGGTGATGCCCGCTTCAGCCAGAACCTCGTCATCCAGCAGGAACTGTCCGCTGAAGCCAGCCGCGGTTCGGGTCAGCACCGCGTGCGCAGCGTCAGCCATGATCTCCGGCTTGCGGCAACCGCCCACATCCACGCCCGGAATCATGTTGATCGCGTCGGTAGCGATCACCGTACGCGGCCACAGCGCATTGACTGCAACACCCTGACGGCCGAACTCGGCTGCCAGCCCCAGGGTGACGAAGCTCATGCCCATCTTGGCCAGGGTGTAGCCGGTATGTGGGCCCCACCATTTCGGGTCGAGGCTGGGCGGCGGTGCCAGGGTGAGGATGTGCGGGTTCGGCGCCTGCAGCAGGTGTGGCAGGCAGGCCTGCGCGCACAGGAAACTGCCGCGCGAATTGACCTGCTGCATCAGATCGAAGCGCTTCATCGGCGTATCCAGGGTGCCGCGCAGCCAGATCGCCGAGGCGTTGTTGACCAGGATGTCGATGCCGCCAAAGGTGTCCACGGTTGCAGCCACCGCCGCATTGACCTGGTCTTCTTCGCGGATGTCGCACTTCAACGCCAACCCCTGCCCACCAGCGGCATTCACGGCCTCTGCGGCGGTGTGGATGGTGCCCGGCAGCTTGGGGTTGGCGACCGCCGACTTGGCGGCAATGGCGACGTTGGCACCGTCACGTGCGGCACGCAGGGCGATGGCCAGACCGATGCCACGCGAGGCACCGGTGATGAAAAGGGTCTTGCCTTGCAAGCTGCTCATGCACACTCCGGAACCGGTAAGAAAGCAATCCGCATTATGCCGATACCAGCACCCACGCACAGTCCTGCGGTTTGCTGAAGGCTCGACACTCAGGGTTCATATGGCTTGCCGATACTGGTGCGATATCGCGCAAGGACTCCCGATGAAGACACTGCACCTGACTGCCCCGCTGCTGCTTGCCCTTGGGCTTGTGGCCTGCCAGAAGCCACACCCCGCTGCCGAAGTACCTGCGGCGGCCAAGGATGTCACCACGCAGACCACGGGGCTGAGCGAAGAAGCCGCCCGAATCGGTCCCAACGCAGTATGGACAGGCTCGATCGAGTCCTGTCGTACCGACACCGCAGCCGACAACTGCCTGCTGGAGGTCATGCGCGCCGGTGGCGCATCTCCGGCCGCTTTGACGGCTGCCAGCACCTTGTCCGCGCAGGGCAAGCCCGGCTATGTCACCGCATGGCAGAACGTCGAAGGGGTCGGCGTGGCTACGCTGGAATTCCCATTCCGCGCCAATACCAACGAGGGCACCTGGCTGGTGGACGCCAATGGCCACGCCGTCGACGTGGACGAAGAAGTGCTCGATGACGCGGCGCGCGGCTCGGATGCCTACAAAGCGTTCGCCCGCAAGCATCCCGACTCCGGTCCGTTCGCACCCGCGCTGGCCGCCGGCACTGAAGCCCTGCCTGATGGCGGTGTGCGCCTGCGGTACACCACGCCACTGCGCAGCTGCCATGCCTGTGCCGATGATGGGCAGGTAACCATCGGTTATGACTTCGACAGCAAGCGCAGCTTCAAAGGCAAGCAGCTGATCGAACTGCGCTGAGCCTGCACAGATTGCCGGTGTAGTGCTGGCCAGACAATCCACCCAGCGCTGGAACATGCAGCTCAACCCGCTCCGGGCACCACCATGCGCCGCGCATAGCTCTCAAGCAGGCGCGGCACGATGACCCGGTGCAAGGGCGCTACCGGCAACATGTACAGACGCCCGAACGGCCGGTGCAGGTGAACCACGGTGCTCACCTGCAGCGCGCAGCTGTCGTGGCCGGGGCCAAGCTCCACTGCCAGTTCCACCCGCAGATGACGGTCGCTGTCGCCCAGCACGATGCCATCGGCTGTCAGCGCCCGCACTGTGAATATCCCGAGCCTGTCGCCGACCGTCAGCCCTTCCGGAGCACGCGCTGGCACGCTGCGGATCGCGCCAAGGTGCTTCATACCCAGCAGGCGCATGCCGGCATTTCGCAGCCGCATCAGGCCATCAAACCAGGCCGGCACCTGCCGGGCGATATCCAGATAGGCCTGTACGGCACTGTCCGGCCGGCGAACCAGATTGATCCGCGATGCATGTGCGAAATGACTGCCTGGCAGCAGCGGGTGCAGCAACGCGCCTGCAGAAATCCCTACCTCACGCGCCGGCGCACCTCTACTCAAGGCTTCGGCCCCTGCCCTTCGTTGTCTTCCCAATGCAGGATGCGTCGGGTCACGAAGCGATAAACCGGCTTGCCGGTGGCAAACCACAGCTCGCGGACCCACGAGTGCCGCTTGAGCAGGCGCAGCTCAACCGGGGTCAGCGCCTGCCGGCAGTACATGCGCTTGTGCTTGAGCAGGTGGCGCAGGTCCTCGCGCGCCAACAACCGCATCCAGCGCGAGCGCGGGTTGCCACATACCGCCAGCTGGAAGTCGATCAGCGCCGGGGAACCGTCCTCGCGCACCAGCCAGTTCGCTTCCTTGGCCAGGTCGTTGTGGGCAATGCCATGGCGGTGCACGCGCTGCAGCAAACGCCGCGCTGCGCGGAAATAGGCCAGGTCGCCATGCGGCGGGCGTTGGTACATGGCCGCACCTTCCATATAGCTGCGGTCCAACCAGTGCCCATCCCACGCCAGCAGCCGCGGCGTCGCCTCCATGCCATCGAGCTTGGCCAGTGCGCGGGCTTCGCGCCGCGCCAGCCACCAGGCCGGCAACCGCAGCCACAAGGGCGTCGCCCCGAGGTCGCGGCGCACGAAGCGCCCTTGCGGGCTTTCCATCAACAGGATTTGTCCGAAGCTGTCAGCCTTCAGCGCAGTGACAGGTGCGGGCGCAGAGTCAGTCATCGCGACATTCTAGCCGCCCGCGCGCCTTTCACTGAGCGCCATCGCAGGTGAACGAGCACACCTGCAATCCACTGAACCTCTACCGTTGCCATCGGTCTGACTCGGGCTTCCCTTTATAATCCGCCGATGAATTCTTCCTGGATCGACGCCACGCTTGCGTGGATCGCCGCCAATCCCGTCCTTGCTGGCGTGGCGATCTTCGCCATCGCCTTCTGCGATGCCGTGATCATCCTTGGTGCCATCGTGCCGGCTTTGCCGCTGATGATCGCGGTAGGTGTATTGATCGGCATGGGCGAGTTGTCCGGCCCCTATGCGGTGATATGTGCCACTTTGGGCGCCTTTGCCGGCGACGGCTTGAGCTATTGGGTGGGCCGCCGTTGGGGTGACCGCCTGCGTGGCGTATGGCCGTTCAGCCGTTATCCACAGCTGCTGGACCGTGGCGAGGTCATGTTCCGCCGCAATGCCTTCAAGAGCATCCTGATCGCCCGCTACGTGGGTGCGATCCGGCCATTTGTACCGGCCATCGCCGGCATGGCCAACATGCGCTTCACCAGCTACCTCAAGGCCAGCGGCTTGGCCTGCCTGTCTTGGGCGATCCTGTTCCTGTTGCCCGGTTGGGCGCTGGGTCAAGCCTATGACGCCGTAGCTGCGGTGGCCGGGCGCCTGTTCCTGGTCGTTGCCCTGCTCGGCACCTTGCTGGGCCTGGTGTGGGCGATCGTGCTGTACAGCTACCGCTGGTCGGCGACACGCATGGACGGCTGGCTGGCCCGCCTGCTGGCCTGGTCACACCGTCACCCGCGCTTCATCGGCCACTCACTGAGCGACCTGTTCGATCCCAAACGGCGCGAATCGGTGCCCTTGGCCATGCTGGCACTGATGCTGCTGGTGCTGGGCTGGGGCTGGTTCGCGCTATTGATGGTGGTGGTCGGCCACGGCGAACCGCTGGCCTTGGACTTGGCCGTGCACCGCTTGATGCTGGCCCTGCGCAACCCGCTGGCCGACTACCCGATGGCTGCTCTGGCCTCGCTGGGCGACTGGCAGGTGCTGTTGCCGGCGATTGCCGCAGGCATGGGCTACCTGGCCTGGCGCAGACGCTGGATGGCGGTCTTCCATTGGCTGGCGGCGCTGGCCTTCGGCCTGGCCCTGACCAAGCTGCTGGGTGCCACCGTCGATGTGGTGCGGCCGCCGGCCGCCAGCAGCGGCTTCGGCTTCCCGTCGGTGGCGGTGACCATGGCCACCATCACCTTCGGCTTCTTTGCGGTGCTGATCGGCCGCGAGCTGCCGGGACGCACCCGCGTCTGGCCGTACCTGTTGTCCGGCGCGGTGGTCACGGTGATTGGCTTTGCCCGCATCTATCTGGGTGCGCACTGGCTCAGCGACGTGATCGGCGGCATGTTGTTCGGCGTGTTCTGGCTGCTGGTGCTGGGCGTTGCCTATCGCCGCCGCTTCAACCGCTCGTTCTGGGTCAAGCCGGTGGCATGGCTGTTCTACGGCGTGTTCGTGATCGCCGGGCTTTGGTATGCACCGCGCAATGTGCCGGCCAAGCTGGCCAAGTTCGAACCCGCGCCGGCCAGCATCGTGCAGATGGATGCCTCACATTGGTGGCAGGACGGTTGGCACGAGCTGCCCGCCCGCCGCAATGATTTCGACGACGATCAGCGCTGGCCGCTGGATGTACAGGTCGCCGGGCCGTTGCCGGCATTGCAGACACAGCTCGAGCGCAATGGCTGGACCCGGCAGACCCAGGCCGGCTGGCAGCAGGCATTGATGATGCTGGACATGAAGGCCACGCCGCAGCAGGTGCCGGTACTGCCGGCAACGCTGGATACCAACGTCGAAGCGCTGTTGATGCTGCATCCGGGAGCGCGTCCGGATGAGATCCATGCACTGCGGCTGTGGCCTTCCACCGTCCAACTGCAACCTGGGCAAGCACCGGTATGGTTGGGCAGCGCGCAGACCCTGCGTTACCAGCGGCACCTGAAGCTGTTCGGCATGTGGCGGCCGCTGCGCGGCGTTGATCCGGCACTGGACACGCTCAAGCAATCGTTGGATGGCCTGCAAACCCAGCAGCAGGTTCAACCGGAAACGGGCTTGCCGCTGTTGATGATCCGCGCGGAGCCAACGCCGTAGGGCCGATGGGTAGTGCCGATGGGTAGTGCCGAGCCATGCTCGGCACTACCAACGCGTTACCGGCCTGCACTGTGGGAGCGGGTTACAGATCTTCCTCGATCGGCACGTCCAGCTCCGGGATCCACTCCAGCAATCGATCCAGGCGCCGGCGCGGGTCGTTTTCCTGCAGCAGCTGCAAACGCTGGGTCTCATGCAACGGCAATAGTTCGGCCAAGCGCCAGCCCACCCACGCTGCCTGATCCAATTGCGCCGGGCCAGCAGCTGCATACTCGCCGCCTATCTGCTCGATGATGTTTTCCAGCAAGGTGCCGAGCAAGCTGTGCTCGGGCTGCAGCTCGTCGTCGCTGTCGCGCTCACACCACTCCACATCGGCCATCACCAGACCGTTGTCGCGCACATGGGTCGCCGTTGCGTGGAAACGCCGCGCACCGCGCAGACGCAATACCAGCACACCATCCGGGCCAACGTCGAAATCCTCGACCAGCGCTTCCACGCCCCATGCAGCGGGGATTGCCGGCGCACCGACTTCTTCACCATCGAGGATCAGACAGACACCAAAGGTGCTGCCGTTACGCCCACATTCGCGCACCAGGTCCAGATAGCGCGGCTCGAATACGCGCAGGTTCAACATCGCACCGGGTAACAACACCGCGTGCAGGGGAAACAGGGCAAGGCTGAGCAATTGCATGATCCAGGTAGTGGCAGGTGTTCGGCAGACAAGCCGGATGGTACTCCACCACACCACCACGACAATTCATCGTGCGCCAGCGCAATCAACGCAGCGCCGGGTTGCATGCAACCCGGCCTGAAAACCGCAGGATCAAACGCCTTGCAGCTGCGCCAGGAAACGCCGCGGCGCGCCGTCGAAACCACCGTTGGACATGAACACCACGTGGTCGCCAGCGCGCGCGACATCACCAAGCTTGGTCAGCAATGCATCGGTATCGGCGACTGCCTGCGCTTCGCCGCGCACTGCGTCGATCACCTTGGCCGCGTCCCACGGCAGTTCCGGCCGCGCGAGAAACACCACTGCATCGGCAAGCGCCAAGGACGGCGCCAATGCATCCGAATGCGCGCCCAGACGCATTGAATTGCTGCGCGGTTCCATCGCCACCACGATACGCGCATCGCCAACCTTGGCCCGCAGCCCTTCCAGCGTGGTGTGGATGGCGGTTGGGTGATGAGCAAAATCGTCGTAGATGGTGATGTCCTGGGCCTGCCCGATCACTTCCATGCGCCGCTTGACGCTGTGGAAGCCAGCCAAGGCCGGCGCCACGCTGGCAACCTCGACGCCTACCGCATGCGCTGCAGCCAACGCCGCCAGGCCATTGAGCACGTTGTGCCGGCCCAGCAGCGACCATTCCACGGTCGCCACTTCCCTGCCCCGGTGCAGCACGGCGAACGCACTGCCATCCTGGTTGATCAGGCGCGCGCTCCACTCCAGCGACGGCTCAAAACCAAAGCGCTCCACCGGCGTCCAGCAGCCCATCGCCAGCACTTCGGCCAGGTACTTGTCCTCGCCATTGACGATCAGGCGACCACGGCCGGGCACGGTGCGCACCAGATGATGGAACTGGCGCTGGATCGCGGCCACATCCGGGAAGATGTCGGCATGGTCGAATTCCAGATTGTTGAGTATGGCGACCAACGGGCGGTAATGGACGAACTTGCTGCGCTTGTCGAAGAAGGCGGTGTCGTATTCGTCGGCTTCCACCACAAAAAGCGGTCGATCCGAAAGGATCGACGCATCCTCCCCTTCTCCCTCCGGGGGAAGGTGCCCCGAAGGGGCGGATGGGGGTCGGGCTGCACCTGCATCAGCAACCCCAGCCAGCGACCTACCCAACCGCGCCGACACCCCGAAATCCTCCGCAACGCCACCAATCAGGAAACCCGGCTCGCGCCCGGCCGCCTGCAGCAGGAACGACAGGATCGTGGTCGTAGTGGTCTTGCCGTGGGTGCCGGCTACGGCCAGCGTGTCGCGGCCCGGCAGTACCTGTTCGGACAGCCACTGCGCACCCGAGGTGTAACGACGGCCCGAATCCAGCACCGCCTCCACCGCAGGGTTGCCACGCGAGAGCGCGTTACCAACCACTACTTCGTCGCAGTCCTGGCTGATATTGCCCGCCAGATAGCCCTGCGACAGGCTGATCCCCAGCGTTTCCAGCTGGGTGGACATGGGCGGATACACCGCCTGATCGCTGCCTTCGACCTGATGACCGAGTTCGCGGGCCAGAGCGGCCACGCCGCCCATGAAAGTACCGGCAATGCCGAGAATATGGATCTTGCTCATCCCTAGATTGTCGCCGATGCGCCGGGATTAGGGGTATCCAGGGCCAACCCAAGCTGTATCCCCAACCCCCTGTAGGGGATTCCCCGATACCGTCACGAGACATTCACAATGAAAATACGTGACGCCAGCCTCAGTATCCCTCAGGTCCTACTCCCCAAGAGGCCATCCCCAGGGAGCTCATGCTGATGGGGCCGTGAGCACGCCCTTAGCTGGCTTTTTACAAACGAAACGCCCGGATCCAGCTCATGGATCCGGGCGTTTCTGTATGCGCGGCCGCCGCGGCGAGCACGCAGATGGGCGCGGCGGTGCCGCCGGCGCCCACCATCATCAGCGCTTGATCGCCGCCAGGATGCGGGTCAGCACTTCGTCCAGCGCGCCTACGCCATCCACACGTGCCAGGGTGCCCTTGGCGGCATAGAAGTCGATCACCGGTGCGGTGGAATCGTTGTAGACCTGCAGACGCTGACGCACCGATTCCGGGTTGTCATCGGCACGGCCCTGTTCCTGGGCGCGGCCAGCGATGCGCTCGACCAGCAGTTCGGTCGGTACTTCCAACTGCACGATGGCGTCCAGCGGCTGGTTCAGCTTGGCTAGCAGTTCGCCCAGCGCGTTGGCTTGGGCCACGTTGCGCGGGTAACCGTCGAGGATGAAGCCCTTGGCGGTATCGGCCTGCGACAGGCGCGATTCCAGCATGCCCAGCAGGATGTCGTCGGACACCAGGTTGCCGGCATCCATCACCGCCTTGGCCTGCTTGCCCAGCTCGGTGCCGGCAGCCACTTCGGCGCGCAGCAGGTCACCGGTGGAAATGTGCGGAACCTGCAGATGTTCCTTCAGGCTCGTCGCCTGTGTGCCCTTGCCCGAACCGGGCGGTCCCAACAGAACCAATCGCATTCCTGACTCCCATATGTTTTGAGGAAACGGGACGGACAGCGGCGTTAGACTCATGGGCCGATTCACGCTGCACCGCAATATGTGCAGCTTACCGCATCCGGCCAATGTCCCGGAATGTCCCCCGCTCTGGAGAGTATTGCCCATGTCCAAAGGCACCTTGCTGTATGCCCAGTCCGGCGGCGTCACCGCCGTCATCAACGCCACCGCCTCGGCCGTCATCGCCGAAGCAAGAGCCAAGAAAATCAAGGTGTTGGCAGCACGCAACGGCATCCTCGGCGCGCTGCGCGAGGAGTTGATCGACACCTCGAAGGAATCGGCCGCCAACATCGCCGCGCTGGCCCACACGCCGGGCGGCGCGTTCGGCTCCTGCCGCTACAAGCTCAAGTCGCTGGACGCGGACCGCGCCAAGTACGAGCGTCTGCTGGAGGTTTTCAAGGCGCATGACGTGCGCTGGTTCCTCTACAACGGCGGCAATGACTCGGCCGACACCGCCTTGAAGGTCTCCCAACTGGCCAAGGAATACGGCTACCCGCTGACCTGCGTGGGCGTACCCAAGACCATCGACAACGACCTGGCGGTCACCGACACCTGCCCGGGCTTCGGCTCAGCAGCCAAGTACACCGCGATCTCGGTGCGCGAGGCGGCGCTGGACGTGGCAGCGATGGCTGAGACCTCGACCCGCGTCTTCATCTACGAGGCAATGGGCCGCCACGCCGGTTGGCTGGCTGCAGCTGCCGGCCTGGCTGGCGAGAACCCAGATGACGCACCGCAGATCATCCTCTTGCCGGAGCGTGCCTATGACGAGCCGGTGTTCCTGGCCAAGGTCAAGCAGGTGGTCGAGAAAGTCGGCTTCTGCGTGGTGGTGGCCAGCGAAGGCATCCACACCGCCGATGGCCAGTTCGTCGCCGATGCCGGCGGGGTCAAGGATTCCTTCGGCCACACCCAACTCGGCGGTGTCGCCTCGTACCTCGCCGGCAAGGTCAAGGCCGAGCTCGGCTACAAGGTGCATTGGACCCTGCCCGACTACCTGCAACGCTCGGCCCGCCATATCGCTTCCAAGACCGACTGGGAACAAGCACAGGCGGTGGGCAAGGCAGCGGTGCAGTTCGCACTGAAAGGACACAACTCGGTAATGCCGGTGATCGTGCGCAGCTCGGATGTGCCGTACCGCTGGAAGATCGAGGCCGCGCCGCTGTCCAAGGTCGCCAACCATGAAAAGAAGATGCCGGCCGGCTTCATCCGCAAGGATGGCTTCGGCATCACCGAGAAGGCGCGCCGCTACCTGCAGCCGCTGATCCGCGGTGAAGCACCGCTGCCGTATGGCCGCGATGGCCTGCCCAAGTACGTGACCTTGAAGAACGTCGCCGTGACCAGGAAGTTGGCAGATTGGGAGGGCTGATGTCGCGCCTTCGCCGGTGCTGCGTGCGGCCTCCGCGTCGCTTCACCGCAGGCTTGAAGGCGATGCAAGGCATCGCCTTGTTGCTGTCCATGGCCGCCGCGCAAGCGGTCAGCGCGTACTCACCGCAGGATGGCGACATCGTCTTCCATACCTCCACCTCAAGCCAAAGTGCAGCGGTGCAGGCCGCTACGGGCTCACGCTACAGCCATATGGGGGTTGTTCTGCTGCGTGGCGGCGAGGCGTACGTAATGGAAGCGGTGCAACCGGTGCGGTACACGCCGTTGCAGGCCTGGCTGGATCGCGGCGCGCAACGCCGCTATGTGATCAAGCGTCCATCAACGCCGCTGACACCGGCGAACAAGGCCCGGATGCACGCCGCTGCCCCGCGCTATCTTGGACGCCCCTACGACCTGAGCTTCGAATGGTCTGACCAGCGCATCTATTGCTCGGAACTGGTGTGGAAGCTGTACCGCGACGCCGCTGGCATCGAGCTGGCACCACTGGCACGCCTGGACAGCTTCAATCTGCAGGCACCGGTGGTACGCAGCAAACTGCGCGAACGTTACGGCAGCCACGTCCCCATGGCCGAGCCGGTGATTTCGCCAGCAGCCATCTTTGCCTCACCCTTGCTGATGACGGTTGATCAGCGCTGACGGAACTACTGCGTAGTGCCGAGCCATGCTCGGCAAAGGCTCTTCCTGTAGTGCCGAGCCATGCTCGGCAGAAGCTTTCCCGATAACGCCCAGCCGAGCATGGCTCAGGCGTTACAGGTGGGGACTCATCACCGGCATTACTTCAGGCAGGTGTAGCGCTCCGATCGGCAGCGCATCCTCAGCTCAAGCTCTCCACACCGGCGATGCAGCATGTTCCGCAAGATTTTGATCGGTATGCTCGGCTTTCTCATCGTCTGCGTGTTGGCCGCGGCAGGCTACCGCGTTGGCCAGCAACTGGCGCAGCAGGACAGGACCGCCGCCGCTGGCTGATGCACTCCGGCTCCGGCCCTTCGCAGCCCCCCGGACGCTGCCCCCGGAAGGCTGACTGACACATTTCAAATTTGCTCCGCTCCCGCTACGATCAGCCATTCAGGCAGGGGGCCTATCAGCATGTCGTTAACCATGTTTCGCTACGCCACGATGGCGTTGGTCCTGCACGCCACATGCAGCAGCGCAGCCGTCCAGGAACAAGTCGCGCCAACGCCCCGGGCAACTGGGCAGACAAACCTGACAGGGCTGACTGAATCCGCTCCCGCGATTCCTGCAGGCACGCCGGTTTTCATTGAGATCGCCGAACCGCTGGCATCATCCACACACAAGCGCGGCGACATTTTCGCTATCACCCTGGCCGAACCACTGGTTCTCGACGGCATCGAGCGACTGCCCCGTGGAACCCGTGGGACTGGCGAAATCGTGCACGCAGCTGCCGCACGCGGTGGTGGTGCCCCCGGCGAACTGTTGATTGCCGCACGCACGCTGGAAACGGCGCAAGGCCCGCTGTTGTTACGTGGCTTCAAGCTCGGCGCCACCGGCGATGACAACAGTGGCATGGCGATCGGTGTATCGCTCGCTGCTGGCCCGTTTGCCATGTTCATCAGAGGCCGGGAGATCGTGATACCCGCCGGTACGCGTGGCGCCGCCAAAACGAAGGCCGCGCCCGCCCCCACTACAAGCACCATGCCCGTTGCGATGCCCGGAGCCAGCATCGAGGCCCAGACCCATGCAGACGTCGAAAGCACGGTCGATCCGGTTGTCGAATCCCGGGACAGCGTCGATGCAACTGCAGGACCTCTCGTTACATCCCAACCGGAAACCCCGGTTCAACCCAAGGAGTAGTTCGATGCGTCTACGTTCGTGTGCCGTGGTCCTTTCTGCCAGTCTGCTGATCCCGCTTGGTGCTTTCGCGCAACAAGTGCAGGCACCGCCGGCCACCGATGCTGCCATCGCCGCGCAGGAAGCGTCTTCGGTCGATGCACAGTCCAGCACCGCGCCTGAAGAAGCTGAAGCAGCCGACACCTCGGCCACGCCAACGCAGGCTGCCGATGCTGCCGTCGCCGACAGCCCTGTCGCAGGAGAAACCGCTGCCCACAGCGGGCTGATCGCCCCTGCCCCCGCCGACAAGGCCCAGATCGTCTTCTTCCGCCCGTCAAAGTTCACTGGCGGCGCAATCGGCTTCAAGGTCCGCGAAGGTGAGCAGGAACTGGGCAAGCTGCGCAGCGGCAACTATTTCATCCACCTCGCTGAGCCGGGTACCCACGAATACACCGTCCACTCGGAAGCCAAAGACGTACTGAGCATGGAAGTGGAAGAAGGCGAAACCTACTTCGTGCAGGGAACGATCACCATGGGCGTGTTCGCTGGCCGCCCCAACCTGTCACCTTCCGACGAAGCCACCTTCAACGGCATGGCCGACAAGCTGAAGCTGCGCGAATAAGCAGCGCAGCGGAAGAGCAGGCTAGATCCTGCCGCACTCAGCGGCAGGGTCTGCCCTCCATCTGCAGGCGCGCCGAATACGCCGGCAACGCCGCCAACCGCCCGGCCGCGGCCTGCGCCTTGGCATCGCCCAGATAAACCCGGTTCTGGCCCTGCCCATCCAGGGCGACCTGCTGCCCGGCCGGCTTGCGCCACACCTCGATCACCGCTTGCTGCGAGCTGCAGGACGCCGAGGGAATGCGCGCCACTTCGTTGAGCTTCCACCCAGCCGCCTCGCTGGGATTGACCTTGCCCGCATCCAGGAACACCGCGCGCGGCTGGCACTGCGGATTGGTGCGCAACAGCTGCATGTCATAAGGCTGCGCCGGTGTACCAGTGAAGCGGCCTTCGATGCGGGTACAGGCTTCGGGAATCTGCCGCACGGTATGCACCGTACCAGTGGCCTGCGCACTGGCTGCCGGGCGTTCGATCTCGGGCTTGGCGTTGGCCGCCAACAATGGCAGCGGCGACAAGGCCGTCACGGCAAGGACTAGCAGGGCTTTCATCGGCAGCAATTCCACAGGGACAGATAAGCGACGTTGCCAGCATCCGACTGAACCGAGCAGCAAGACGCGGCAGCTGGCGGTGGAGACAGCTGCCAGTCATACTCAGGCCGCCTCAGAGTGTTTGAACACAGCGACACGTACCACAGCCGCGCGCGGCCCGGGTCTGTTCCAGTGCTTCGATCTACCCGGCGTGTCCCCGCTTCATCCACAGCTGTATGGCATCCACCAACGCTGGAGGGGTCATGCTCGAACAGTACGGTCTTGTGCTTTCGCTTGTCTGCGCCGCTGTCGCCATCGTCTACGGCATCATCTCGGCCCAATGGGTCCTACGCCAACCTGCCGGCAATGCCCGCATGCAGGAAATCGCCGCCGCCATCCAGGAAGGCGCGCGGGCCTATCTCAACCGCCAATACCTGACCATCGCCATCGTCGGCGTGGTGTTGTTCGTACTGGTCGGTTTCTTTCTCAGCTGGTACACAGCGATTGGTTTTGCGATCGGCGCGGTGCTGTCCGGTGCCGCCGGCTACATCGGCATGAACGTATCGGTACGCGCCAACGTGCGCACTGCCGAAGCAGCCCGCAACGGCATGAGTGCAGCCATGGATGTCGCGTTCCGTGGCGGCGCTATCACAGGCATGTTGGTGGTCGGGCTGGGCCTGCTGGGCGTGGCCGGTTATTACTTGATACTGCAGCGCATGGGCCTGAGCCAGGCCGACAACCTGCATGCGCTGGTCGGTTTGGCATTCGGCAGCTCGTTGATCTCGATCTTCGCGCGACTGGGCGGCGGCATCTTCACCAAGGGTGCGGACGTCGGTGCCGACCTGGTCGGCAAGGTCGAAGCCGGCATTCCCGAAGACGACCCGCGCAACCCGGCGGTAATCGCCGACAACGTCGGTGACAACGTTGGCGACTGCGCAGGCATGGCCGCGGATCTGTTCGAAACCTATGCGGTGACGGTGATCGCCACCATGTTGCTCGGCGGCATGATGATGGCCGAAGTCGGCCGCAACGCGGTGCTCTACCCGCTGGTGCTCGGCGGCGTGTCGATCATCGCCTCGATCATCGGTGCCTTCTTCGTCAAGGTGAAAGCAGGCGGCTCGATCATGGGCGCGTTGTACAAGGGTGTGATCGTCTCCGGTGTACTGGCCGCCATCGCCTTCTGGCCGGTGACCACCCAGCTGATGGCCGACTCCAGCCACGGCGCCACCAACCTGTACATCTGCGCCTTGATCGGACTGGTATTGACCGGCCTGATCGTCTGGATCACCGAGTACTACACCGGCACCCAGTACAAGCCGGTGCAGCACGTGGCGCAGGCATCGACCACCGGCCACGGCACCAACATCATCGCCGGCCTCGGTGTATCGATGAAGTCCACTGCGCTGCCGGTGATCGCAGTCTGCGTGGCGATCTGGTCGGCGTTCCACTTCGGTGGCCTGTACGGCATCGCCATCGCCGCAACCGCGATGCTGTCGATGGCCGGCATGATCGTCGCGCTTGATGCCTATGGCCCGATCACCGACAACGCCGGTGGTATCGCCGAGATGGCCGATCTGCCGCCGGAAATCCGCAACATCACCGACCCGTTGGATGCGGTCGGCAATACCACCAAGGCGGTGACCAAGGGTTATGCGATTGGTTCGGCGGCATTGGCGGCATTGGTGCTGTTCGCCGACTACACGCACAACCTGCAGATGGCGCATCCGGGCGAAGTATTCGCCTTCGACCTGTCCGACCACACGGTAATCATCGGCCTGTTGATTGGCGGCCTGATTCCCTACCTGTTCGGCGCGATGGCGATGGAAGCAGTCGGTCGTGCAGCGGGCGCGGTGGTGGAAGAAGTTCGCCGTCAGTTCCGCGAGATCCCCGGCATCATGCAGGGCACCGCCAAACCGCAGTACCACAAGGCAGTGGACATGCTGACCCGCTCGGCGATCAAGGAAATGATCGTGCCTTCGCTATTGCCGGTTGCCGTTCCGGTGGTGGTTGGCCTGCTGCTCGGGCCGAAGGCGCTTGGCGGCTTGTTGATCGGCACCATCGTGACCGGCCTGTTCGTGGCGATCTCGATGACCACCGGTGGTGGTGCCTGGGACAACGCCAAGAAGTACATCGAGGACGGCCATTTCGGCGGCAAGGGCAGTGAAGCGCACAAAGCTGCGGTGACGGGCGATACGGTGGGCGATCCGTACAAGGACACGGCGGGGCCGGCGATCAATCCCCTCATAAAAATCATCAATATTGTCGCGCTGCTGCTGGTGCCATTGCTGTAGTTGAAGCTACCAGCGAAAAGCTGCCCTCACCCCAACCCCTCTCCCGCATGCGGGAGAGGGGCTCTTGTATCTGGCAGCGGGAGGATCGGCAAATGCACGAAGCGTTGTAGCACTTGTAGGAGCGGCGTAAGCCGCGAAGCTGATTCAGCATCAGGCCTTGGTAAAACTTGAAACCTACATAACGCTCAGCGGGGCCGCTTCACCGCATACACCCGACCATCATTGCCACCACCGCAATAGAACAACTCACCGCCATCCGCTTCCAGCCCGCTGACGCTGATGCCTTCCGGCATCTGCAGGCGCTCAAGCACCGCGCCGGTATCGGCTTGCAGGCGACGGATGTCACTCTGCCCGGCCTCGCCCGTGGCATGCCAAAGCTCTCCATCCACCCAGGTCACGCCGGTGACGAAACGGTCAGATTCAATAGTGCGCAGGATCTTGCCGTTGGCCGGATCAATCTGGTGAATCTTGCGCTGCCGATACTGCCCAACCCACAGGCTGCCTTCCGCCCACGCCATGCCCGAATCCGTTCCACCACCCGGCGCGGGAATCGAAGCCAACACTTCCCCGCTCTCGGGATCGATCTTGTCGATGCGCGCTTCGGCGATCTGCCAGAGATAGGTTCCATCGAACGCAGTACCGGCGTCACAAGGCACGGCCAAGCTGCGCACCGTTCCACCATCGCGCGGATCGAAGGCCACCAGCGCCGCACCGGTGGCGGCCCAGACGTTATTTCCGTCGAAGCTGACGCCATTGATGGTGTCCGAGCCGGCAAACGGACCGTACTTGCGTGTTACCTCGGCAGGGCGGACCTTGGCCGCCGCAACCTTGGGATTCAGAGTTTCCGTATTCATCGCTGCGATCTCCTGGCATGTCCGCGATTGGCTGCCTGCCAGCGACCCTAGTCAATCGGCAGCGCAGCAGGGAGTAACAAGATCGTCGTGAATCCACTCAGCGGCACCGCGCGCCAACGCTGCGCTCGTCCGCGTCCAATCGCGTATACACGCCCTGCTGCCTCCAGGTCCAGCAGCGCCCGCTGCGCGTTGCGCTGGCTCTGGTCCAAGGCCAAACCCAGTGCCGAGGTCGACCAGGCCGCGCCGTCGGCAAGCAATGCAAGCAGTGCGCCTTGTTCACCCTCGATGGGCGGGAGCAATACCTTCACCGAGGTCGCACGACAAGGGGACAGGCGGAAGCCAGCTGCTGTCGCTTCAATCTGCGCCTGTGCTGCGATGAGCCCACGCAGTCGACCGATCTCCACACGCAGCCGGGCGCGCAGCGTCTCGTCGTAGTGATGCATTGAAAATGCGCGGCTTATCAGCACATCGCGGTCAACCTCGCCCGGCCAGGCCTCGGCCAGCGCACGGGCAAGCGCGAACAGCACCGGACGCCTTGCCAGCGATTGCCAGCCTGCACCAGACCTGATGCCGCGCTGGCACCCGTCAACGATCAGTGCGCCGGAATCCAACAACTGCTGTACCTGGTCGATACGCAGCAGCTGATCCGCACCTGCGCCAAGGCAACGCGCAGCCGGCTGGTCCAACTTGATGCGGGCTGCCTCCACTTCCGCCTGCAACGCCCCGACACCTGCTTGCGTCGCAGCCATCCGTGCACGTTCCAGCAGGACGCGTGCCTGCGCAATCCGCATCCTGCGCAGTGCCAAGGTCGCAGCAGTCAGATCAGCCATGGCGCTCAGCGCGGGCGGCAGCTGCCTTCCCTCCAACCTGGCGAGCGCATACGCTGCTTCATCCAGCTTGCCCAGCAGCAACACTCGCCGCGCCAGGATCAACCAGGCCTGCAGTGCATTGGCCACATCACCCTGCGCATCAAGCACGGTCGCGATGGATGACAGCGGTTCGGAGTTGCCACCAAGTTCCCGCAGCGCCAGCGCCACTTCGGCTTCGGCCAGCCCGCAACGTGCGCGCGCCAGTACTTCGTGGGTGCCGAAACCACGTTGTGCGCGTCGCAGCAGCTCGCGTGCACGGGTCAAGTCGCCCAACTGGGCCATCGCGATTCCGCGTAGCGCCAGTGCAGGAGGGTCGTCACGCAATGCGACGTGCTTGAGCGCGGTGAGTACGTCACCGGTAGCCAGGGCGCGTGCGGAAGCTGCAATGAGGGAATCCATGGTGGCAGGCTAACTGCGGGCGGCCGTAGATGCACTTTTCTGTGCTGGAACCGTTCGCGAAGAGCATGCAGCACCCCGGCCTGCTCAATGCATCGGATGACCACGAACGTCGCTGCCAAAAAACCGTTGCGCTGCACGAGAACGGCAAAGAGCACCCTCACCCCTACCGCTCTCCCGCTAAGCGGGAGAGGGGACAGCCCTCGTCGATGGGTTGTCTGGGGGCTTGCCGCTTACCTGCGATTGATGAAGAACTCCACCGGCACCATCACTTCCACGGGGTCGCCAGCGACGTCCGCTGGCGGTGCCGGCACCGGTGTTGCCCGCGCCAGCGTCTCCAGCGTAGCCTCATCCAGGCTGTCATGACCGCTGCTGCGACCGATCCGGGCATTGCTGACCCTGCCCTGCCTGTCCACGCTGAAGCGCACATAGGCCACGCCTTGCTGGCGCAGGCGCTCGGCCAGGCGTGGATAACGGCGGTATTTTTCCAGATGCCCCAACAGCTGCCCTTGCCAGGTAACCGAGGCCTGCGCCTGTTGCCCGGCCGTAGTCTGGCGGGCGGCGTAGCGCTCACTGGGCTTGGCGCTGACATCTGGCGGCGCCAGGGTCTGGTCCACGGTATGGGCGTCGGAGGCTGGTACTTGTTCGCGTGGTTGCGGCGGCACGTAAGCGTCAGCCACCTCCGGCTCCTGCGGCGGTGGCTCGCGTTCCACGCGTGGCGCCGGGGTCGGTTCGCTGCGTTGCTGCTCCTGCTGCGGCGGCCCCTGCGGGATCTCGGTTGGCGGCGTTGGCGGCGCTTCAGGCATCTCGGCCAGATCCACCATCACAGCTTCCAGCGGCTGCTGGTCGGCCAGCAAGGGCGGTGTGCGCAGACTCCACCACAGCGCCGCACCTATCACCACGGCGTGCAGCAACAGCGCCAGCGCAAAGCTGCCACCCCAACGCAGGCGGGAGGATGCAGTAACCACGCTCACGGCGACTGCTCTACCCCGACCAACGCCACTTTCAGGTAACCCGCGCGACGCAGCAGGTTCATGGCTTCCATCAGGTCGCCATAGCTGACCGAACGGTCCGCGCGCAGGAAAATGCGCTGCGAATGATCGCCTTGTGTGCGCTTCTCAAGTTCTGCTGCCAACGCATCAGCCGATACTGTGGCCTCGCCCAGACGCAGCGACAGATCCGCCTGCACGGTGAGGAATAGCGGCTCGGCATCGCGCGGCTGCGGCTTGGCACTGCTGGCCGGAAGGTCCACCGGCACATCAACGGTAGCCAGCGGTGCTGCCACCATGAAGATGATCAGCAGCACCAGCATCACGTCGATGAAGGGCGTGACATTGATCTCGTGCGCTTCGTCCAGCGCTTCGTCGTCGGACTCACGGGAGGTACGGATTGCCATCGCCCCCCCTCAGCGCGTGTCGCGCGACAGCGCGCGGCCGCAATCCAGATCACGCGAGACGATCTGCTGCACGCTGGCGGAGATATCACCGCCCAGTGCGCGCAGGCTCTGCAAGCGGCGACTGAAATGGTTGTAGATGACGACCGCAGGGATTGCAGCGACCAGGCCCATCGCGGTGGCCAGCAGTGCTTCGGCGATGCCCGGTGCAACCACGGCAAGATTGGTGGTGTTGGACGCGGCGATGCCGACGAAGCTGTTCATGATGCCCCACACTGTGCCGAACAGACCAACGAACGGTGCCACCGCGCCGATGCTGGCCAACAGGCCGACGCCGCTGCGCAGGCGTCGGCTGTTGCCCAGCTCGATGCGCTCAAGCCGCGAGCCAAGACGCTCCTTGACCCCATCGTGCCCCTGCGCATCAACCGACAACGCCAGCTCGGTGCGGGCCGCGCCCAGCATGCTGCGCGCCAGGTCTGATTGCTGCAGCACCGACTGCGCATCGGCGCCATCAAGACTACCGCTGACATCCAGTACCTCGCGCGCAGCCTGAAGTTCACGGCCGATACGGCCCAGCTCCAGGGTCTTGGCGATCAACACCGTCCAGGTAGCCAGCGAGGCCAATGCCAGACAGATCATTACCGCCTGCACCACCCAGTCGGCGGACTGGTACATGGCCCAGGGCGTAAGTGCCTGTGTGGCGACGTGCGAGGAAATATCAGCGTGCATGGAAAGGTTCCGGATCGTCGTGGAAGAAAGTCGCACTGGCGATCTGGCTGGTGCGTTGAACGTAGTACGAAATAGCGTCGCGTTGGCACGACGCGGCTTGCTGTGTATCGGCAACGGCTGATTGCGTCATGTCTGTTCCTCACTGGCCACCGGCTCGCGCGGGCTTGGCCGCGACAGAACATAGGCAGCACTGGCCAGGAAGAAAATGGCCACAGGTACGGCCAGCTTCCAGCTCGGATGCGCACCGATGAAGAACAGCACATAACCCAGCGCCATGCCGCCAGCGGCAAAACACTTGCCCTTGCGGCTCACCGCACCCTGCTCACGCCACTGCCGCAGCGGCCGGCCGTAGCGCGGATGCTGCAGCAGCCACGCTTCAAAGCGCGGCGAGGATTTCGAGAAGCACCATACCGCCAGGATCAGGAAGATGGTGGTCGGCATCACCGGCAGCAATGCACCGATCACACCCAAGGCCACCATCAACCAGCCCAGGCAGAACCACAGCCAACGGATCACGCCGCTGCCTTCATGGTGGCTGCTGGTGCGTCCGCCTGCATCAGGCGAATTCCTGCTCGACGTAGCCACGCACGGTACGGAACGCCGCGTTGGCACCTTCGATGGCGGCCGCTTCCTGCGCCTCGCTCATGCTGATGGAATCCATGGATGCAGTGAACTCGCGCCAGTGGCGCGCAGCGCCATCAGGATGCGCGGCCAAGTGGCTGGCGCCGAAGTCCGCGCCAAGACCCAGCTTGCCTGCGAGCTTGAACAGAATGGTGCCCCCGAGGTTGGAGCCTTCAGCCACGTACAGCCAACCCAGCGCCTGCGGCAGCTCGATATCGTCGGGAATGACGGCGGCGCTGTCGGCGGGAACGTCCTGTTGCAGGTCACCCAGATCAGCAACGATCTGCTGCAGGCGCTGGCGCTGTTCCAGATCCGGCAACAGTGCGCGCAGCAACGGCGTTGCATACAGCGCCTGGATGTCGCGGTGGAAACGGTATTGCACGCGTACGAACTTGGCGAAGCGCTCGCGGCTGGCAAAGATGTCCTCGGACATGATCCGCTTGTCCAGCGAATCGTGGGTGGTGCTGGTAGCCGCTTTCAGGCGCTGGCTACGGGTGGGAGCTGCAATGGTTTCGGTCGTGGTCATGGTCTGCAACAACGAAGCGGAGGGGGAAACCGGCTGCCTCTTTTGATGGAAGGGCCGGTCGTCCTGATTGAGACGTCTGCCGGGGGCCTTCCCCCAAGTGGCCTGCATGGTGTGCTGCAACCGGCGATCCCGGCGCTGCCGCGCCGGGATCACCTGCTGCATCGATCACACCCTATCCATCAGTAGCGGAAGGTCAGTGCCATCCGCGCGGTACGCCCCGGTGCCGGCAGGATGCCTAGCGCCAGCGGGTCCAGGTAATAGCGGTCGGTGGCGTTGTCCAGGTTGACGTCCAGGTTCCACTGGTCATTGAATGACCAGCTTGCGAACAGGTCGACGATGGTCGCCGGGCGGTACAGCTGCTGGATTGCTGACAGGCCGACGTTCCATTCCTTGTCCAGCTTGCTGATCGGGCCGGCGTTGTGCACCACGCGGGTGCCGAAGGTCAGCCGCTCGTCGAACAGGCGCGAACCCAGGGTCACGTTCACCGTGTAACGCGGCGGGTTCTGGGTATTGCTGTAGGAGCCTTCAAAACCACCGTCCACGCAGTTCGGGGTGTTCTTCAACTCCTCGATGTTGCGCGCCTGCCCATACGCACGGCGCTCTGCGGCGATGTCCGGCGCGCAGGTCTTGGCCTTGAAGTAGTAATGCGCGGACAGATCCGCGAACACCTTGCCGGCATCGTAGTTGGACTGGAACTCCATGCCCGACACTTTGAAACGATCGACATTGCGGATCAGGCCGGCCGACAGCGTGCGGTAGTCGCGGGTGATCAGGTCATCCACGCGGGTATCGAAGTAGGCCAGCTTCAGTGCCAGCTGGTCACCATTTGCGAACAGATCGCGCTTGATCGTGCTTGCACCGATTTCCCAGCTGCCGGAGCGCTCGGGCTTCAGCTCGCCCACCGGCTTGGCGGCGGTGAACAGGCCCAGCGTGGTCTCGAACAGGCTCGGCAGCTTGGTGCCCTCGGCGTACTTGAGGTAAACCATGCTGTCGTCGTCGAAGTGGTAGGTAACGCTTGCAGTCGGCGAGAACGCACTGTCGCGGCGCTTGATCGGCTTGGACCAGGTCCAGCTCACCGGCACCATCAGATCCTCTGCGGCATCGGCGTCGTAGAAGTTCCAGCCACCGATATCGGCCACCGTGCCCTTCTTGTACGGTGAGGCCAGCAGCGATGCTTCGGTGAAGTTGCCATTGGCATCCGGGTACCAGTTCAGCATCGCGATGCGCTTGGCGCGCCATGACGGCAGGCTCGGGTCACCGTCTAGCAGTTGGGTGTAGCGGTACTGACCTTGAGCCTCGAACTTGTCCTCGGTCGCCAAGCGATTGCGGTCATGCACATTGACCCGGTTCCAGCGGCCACCAGCCATGAATTCCCAATGCTCATTGGGCTCCCACTTGATCGATGCTACCGCGCTGTATTCCTTGCGCTCGGCATTGCGCAGGAAGCGGTTGTTGACCAGATCGTCATGCATGATCGGCGAGTTCGGGCGGATATCCTCGTCGCTGAGCGACAGGCCGTAGTCGAAGGTGAACAGACCGGCACTGGTTTCCAGCAGCGAGGTATTGCTCACGTCCAAGCCGAAGCGCTGCTGCTTCAGCGGATTCGCGTAGGCATCCTTGTAGCCGGGGTTGCCGCTGAAGCTCGGCGCGTCATACCACTCGGTGCGGCGATCGAAGTACCACGGGGTGATGCCGGTCAGGCTGTTGTACATCAGGCTTTCGGCGTCGGTGTACCAAGCGTTTGCGCGCAGGTCGACCAAGGCGCTGTCCGGATTGAAGCGGTAACGCAGGCTGTAGCTGTCCATGTCGACATGGCCCGGTTCCCACTGTGGCACGCGGTCGCGGTCCACACGGATGATCTGCGAGGCCATGATTTCGCCGGCAGTGCCTTCATAGCGGCGGTAGCCCAGTTCCAGCGTCTGCGCATCGTCGATGCGCCAGGTGCCCTTGAGCAGCGCCGATTCCGAACGCGATGAGGTATTGAACACTTCGGTGCGCGGCGGGTTCAGCGGCGCCAGCGTGCGTCGCGTCTGCGGGAAGTCGTCATAGCCGTGCTTGCCGCCAAAGTAGTTGCCGGTATCGCGCCAGGCATACGCCGCCACCAGATCGAAGCGGTCCCAGCGCTGGGCCACCGCCACGTTGGCGAACTGGTTGCCAGTGGCGTTGCGATCGGTGCGCGGTGCTGCGCTGTAATCGGGCACGTTGTTGGCGCTGTTGTTGGCCAGACCGGTGCGCACGCGGATGCCGCTATCACGGCCTTCGCGCAGCACGTCATCCACCTTCAAGGTCTCCATCTCGACCACGCCACCGATGCCGCCGGACGCGTTTGCCTGCAGGCTCGGGCCCTTGGTGATGGTGATGTTGGAGATCAGGTCCGGGTCGAGGTAGGTACGCTGCGACTGGCCGGCGTAACCGCGATAGGTATCCATCGTGGACTGGCCACCATCGATGATCACCGGGATGCGGCTTTGGCCTTGGATACCGCGGATATTCACATCAAGGGCATTGCCCACGCGTGGATCACCGGCGGTGACGCCAGCCACACCCTTGATGATGTCGGCGGTGGAGGTGCCACGGAAGCGTTCGATGGTCTGCTGCGGGATGTAGGCGGTCGAACCGGTGGTGCGGTAGGTATCGAGCAGGCGCGCGGCATCGCTGCCGCTGCCTTCGCCACCGCGCTGATCACCGGCCACGCTCAGCGTGCCGGTCACGACCAGGTCGTCCGCGTTGGCACCGGCCGGCAGCTTTTCGAGCGTCACCGCACCATTGCCGCTGCGGCGGGCAGCGAGGCCGGTGCCGCGCAGTAGCTGCTGCAGCGCCGTTGATGGTGCCAGCTGGCCGGATACCGCCGCCGAGGTCGCACCGTCAGCCAGGGCTGCCGCATAGGCCACCTGTACGCCAGACTGACGCATGTACTCACCCAGTGCTGCAGCAAGCGGCTGCGCTGGGATATCAAACTGTGCGCTGGCGGTGGCCACGGTGGCCTGCGCCATTGCGGGAACGGCTGGCGTCATCACTGCCAGGCCGGCGGCCAGCATCGCGACGTGCAGACGGGACAGGCGCAGGCGTGGGCCGGCGCGGAAAGAACTGGGCATTGAAAATCCTGTTGTCGAAGCCGCAATGAGGCGGCGGAGGTTCGACGTACGTGGCGGCGGCTGAGGTACGGTCGGGGTTAAGACGAATGAACCGGGCAAACCCCCAAGATCAATCGCCCAGCTCAGCTAGCGACGCGCTGGCAGCTCGTTTTCCTGTGCCTGCACGATGGCGATGCCAAACGGCAGGCGCGTCACGCTCAAGCCACTGCCTGCAGCCAGCGCATCCAGCGCCTGCTCGGGCTTATCCAGACGCAACGCGGCATTGATCGGCGGCAACGCCGACAGATCACCACGTACAAAGACGTGGCCAGGGCGATAGCGCCCCAGTTCGGCCAACACCTGCGTCACCGGCACGTTTTCCAACAGCAGCTCGCCGCGTCGCCATGCTGCGACGTGATCTGGTGCCAGTCCCGCGCCCAGCTCGGCAACCCCGCCTTTGCTCCAGCCAGCTGTCTGCCCGGCCTGCAGGTACATCCAACCTTGATCCGGGCGCGCCGCAACCCGCACGCGCCCCTGTTCGACCGCGGTATCGACATCATCACCGTCACGACTGACCACGAATGCCGTGGAAATATCCTCCACCACGCCGTCGCCGACGGTAATCCGGAATGGCGCGTCGGCCTGCGGTACAACCTCGAACCAGGCGCGCCCGCGCAGCAGCTCGATACGCCGCGTGGCCTCGCCGTAATGCACGGCAATGGCCGCGCCGGCATCCAGCACCGCGGTTGAGCCGTCCGGCAGACTGACATGGCGGATGGCCACATCCGAGCGGTAATCCGCACGCATGCGCAGGGCCAGTTCGGGCGCGGACATCACCCCGCAGAACAACGCCAGCACCGCCACCGCACCCAACCAGCGGCGCTGCGTGCGCCGCACCGGGCGCTGCACCAGCACCGTGGTCTGCGGGCGGGCAGCGAGGCTGCGCCAGAGCACACGTTCATGTTCAAACGCATGGCGGTGCCCGGGCTGCAACAACCACTGCTCGAACGCCTGCATGTCGGGCACGCCCATGGTTCCCGATGCCAACCGCAGCAGCCAGTCGCGCGCCTGCTGCGCAACGGGATTCTCGGGCGGGACGGAGGATGACGGCGGGCGCATGGGCTGGCTCAGGTGATTACGGTGGTAATGGCTACGGACGGAATACAAGACGACTGGCAGCGTCGCATCCCCAAGGGAAACTGCAACGCTAGTCGCCGCTGCGCGCCCAGGCCAGGCGCTGCAGGGCCAGCCGCAGGTGATTCTCGACGGTGGTCACCGACACCCCCATCCGTCGCGCCACTTCCGGCTGGGTCAGCCCCTGCAGGCGGTTGAGGCGGAACATGCTGCGGGTGGGCTCGGGCAGGTGCTCGGCGGCTTCCAGCACCCTCGCCAGCTCGTCCTGCGCCATCACCTGCTCCTCGGTGGACAGTACCTCGTCCGGCCCCCACAGGTAATTCTCGGCCTGCAGGCGCAGCCGGCGGGTGCGTTCACGGCCGTGGTCGGTGGCCAGGTTGCTGGCCAGCCGGTACAGGTAGGCTCGCGGATTGCCGATCACCGGCTCATTGCCGACCCCGCGGACCTTGAACCAGACGCCCTGGATGACGTCGTCGGCGCCGCCATCGCTGCCGAGGATCTGGCGCACCAGGCGCAGCAAGGCCGGGCGTTCGCGGATCAGCAGTTCGGTCAAAGTGGTGGCGTTGCTGGACATGAGGGGCTGTGAAGGCAAGGCAGGCCGCCTGCGTCAGGCGGCCTTGGGCGGATAAGGATATCCGCATAATGATAATGGTTCTCATATGTATTGCGCGACAGTGTGTTCCCCGCGCCCACCCGTGGCTCTCCAGCCAGCTGGGGTTTGGTGCGCCGCAATAGTGGTGCGCGTAGAATGGAGCTCTTTTTCAACCAACAACGATTCGGAGTCAGCGCAATGAGCCTGAAATTGGTCTCGCCGGGCAAGAACCCGCCGGAAGAAATCAACGTCATCGTCGAGATCCCGAAGGATTCGGAGCCGGTGAAGTACGAAATGGACAAGGAAAGCGGCGCGATGTTCGTCGATCGCATCCTGTCCACGCCGATGCGCTACCCCTGCAACTACGGCTTCGTGCCGCAGACCCTGTGTGGCGATGGCGACCCGGCCGACGTGCTGGTGGTGCTGCCGCTGCCGCTGGTCCCGGGCTCGGTTGTGCGCTGCCGCCCGGTCGGCGTGCTGAAGATGAGCGACGAAGCTGGCAGCGACGAGAAGATCCTCGCCGTGCCGGTCGCCAAGATCTTCAGCGGCTACGCCCACGTCGAAGACATCGCTCAGGTGTCCAGCCACTGGCTGGAGCGCATCGGCCACTTCTTCGAGCACTACAAAGATCTGGAAAAGGGCAAGTGGGTCAAGATCGAAGGCTGGGGCGATGCCGCCGAAGCCAAGCGCATCCTGGTCGAAGCGCACAAGAGCTACCTTGCCACCCAGGAACAGGACGTCTGATTGGCGCTGCGTGCGGCCGTGATCCTAGGCCCTGCGTAGCGACAACCATCACGTTTTCCTGGTAGAGGGCATGACCCTTTGCCAGCAAGCAGCTACATTGACAGGCCGGTTTCCGGCCTGTTTTTTGTGCGGCTTTTGCGTTTTGTCCAAGGGGAAGTGTCTTGCGAATCCTGTTAGTCGGCGGCGAAGCCAACCTGTCGGCCGAGCTGCTTGAATACGTCGCCGATCTGGGCGATGAGTGGGAAGTACAGTCGGTCCCGGATGGCAGTGCCGCCATCGTCGCGGTGTCCTCGGCCACCATCGACGCGATCATCGTTGCGCCGGTACTGCCCGACCTGGCCCCGGCCACCCTGCTCGGCCAGATCCGCACGCTGCGCCCGGAAACCATCCGCATCGCACTGATCGACGGCGACAACAACCAGCGCGTGCCATCTGCCCGCATCATTGGCGTGGCCCATCGTTTCCTGCCGCTGCCACTGGCCCCGGAAGTGCTGCTTGAAGCACTCACCAGCCTGGAGGAGCTGCGCGAACTGCTGGACAGCCCGCACCTGCGCCAGACCATCGGCCGCATCGAAAAGCTGCCGTCACCGCCGCACCTGTACCTCAGCCTGACCCACGCGCTGGAAGAAGACGAGGAAAGCGACTCTGCGGAGATTGCCAAGCTGATCGCAGCCGATCCGGCCATTGCTGCCAAGGTACTGCAGCTGTCCAACTCAGCGTTCTTCAACAGCGGCCGCGCCATTTCCGATCTGCGTGGCGCGGTCACCCGCCTGGGCATGGCCACCCTGCGCGATCTGGTCCTGGCCAGTGAAGTATTCGCCCTGCCCGGCATGTCCGGGCCAGACCGCAACGCACTGCAATCACGCGCACTGATAGCCTCACGCCTGGCCGCCAAGATGCTGCCTGCATCCAGCGCCGAGCTGGGCTCCACGGCTGCACTGCTGGCTGACATCGGCCTGCTGTTGCCCGGCGTACGCGACGAGCGCCAGCCCGCCGATGCCGATGACTCGCGCCCCGGCCATGCCGAGGCCGGCGCCTATCTGATGGGCCTGTGGGGCCTGCCGATGCCGATCATCGAAGCGGTCGCCTTCCAACTGCAGCCGGGACGCTCCAATGTGCGCAGCTTCTGGGTGGCCGGTGCCGTCCACGTTGCCACTGCACTGGCCGCCGGTACCGCTGTTGATGAGCAGTATCTGGCCAACGTCGGCGTACTACCCAAGCTGGAGCAGTGGCGGGCAATGGCCGATGAGCTTATGGGCGTCAGCCTCGAGGCGTGAGACTGCGGTTCATTGCGCTGCTGGACCAGGATTGAATGACAACGGCCGCATAGCGGCCGTTGGTGTTTTCGCGCGTTGAACGTGGACTGCGTGTTGGCATTTGCCTGCGCTTACTCCGCTCGTACGTAGCTGGCTACGCTTGCCCGCACTACGGGACCAATCGCTGCCCAAAGAAAAAGGGTGGGCCTCGCGGCCCACCCTTCGTCATGCATCACAGTGCTTCGATGGATCAGAAGCGCTGGTTGTACTGGATGAACAGGAAGCGGTCGTAGTCGAGCATCGGATCGATCTGCGAGGCGCTGCTGTTGCTCACCGAATAGGTGATCGGCGGCTGCTTGTCGAACACGTTGCGGGCGCCGACAGTCACGCTGCCATCCCACGGAGCCTGCCAGGTGACGGACACGTCGTGGTACACGATGGCACCCTTCTTGTTCGCACCTTCGCCACCACCCCAGCCGCCGTTCGGCGTCTTGTAGTTCGGCTCGTTGCACTCCACGCCTTCGTCGTAGCAGTAATCACGGAAGCCGCCGTAGTAGCGCATGCCCCAGTTAGCCGACAGCGTGTCCTTGGCCCAGTTCAGGCCCAGGGTTGCACGCACGCGCGGGTAGTTCCAGTAACCGGCGTAGTTGTCCCACTCGGCACCCTTGGTCGACTGCTGGCGGTAGGCGCTCAGGTAGTTGGCATCAAGGTTGACGCCGAAGGTGCCGATCTCGGTTTCCGGCAGGCGGTAACGGACGCCGAAGTTGTAGCCTTCGGTTTCCAGCGAGCCCAGATTGGCGTTGCCGCGGCTCAGGCTGGTGACCTGACCGGTGGTGGCATCACGACCGTACTGGTCGCAGAACTGCGCAACGCCGTTCTGGTAGCACTGGCCCAGCACGTAGTTGGCGGAGACGGCGGTGATCACGTTATCAACGGTGATCTTGTACCAGTCCAGCGAGACGTCCAGACCCGGGACATAGCTCGGGCTGTACACCAGACCCACGGTGCGGGTCTTGCTGGTTTCCGGCTGCAGCTGGTCATTACCCACGCCCGACTGGAATGCAGCATTGGCCTGCGTGTCACGCGCGGTGATCGGCTTGCCTGCAGCATCGGTCTGACGGTAGGTCGAGCTCAGGCCTTCGGCCTGGCAACGGGCGGCAACGCGGGCATCGCCCAGCATGCCGAACTGTGCATCGCACGGATCGGTGAAGCGATCAAAGGTCTGCGAACCGCCACCGAAGGTGTCGTCCATGGTCGGGGCACGGAAGCCTTCACCATAGGTACCACGCACCAGCAGGTCGTTGATCGGACGCCAGGTCAGGCTGAACTTGCTGTTGATGGTGTCGCCGAACTTGTCGAAGTCCGAGTAACGGCTGGCGATATCCAGCGACAGTTCCTGCGCACCCGGCAGATCCTTGAGCAGCGGGATCATGAATTCCAGATAGAACTCATTGGCCTTGTACTTGCCCGAAGCAGCGCCAGCAGCCAGGTCGGTGGTGTAACCCGACGAGGACAGCGCATCCGGGTGGTCGTAGCCGCTGACTTCGCGGTGCTCATAACCAGCTGCAAACGCCAGTTCGCCTGCGTCGCCCGGCATGTCGAACAAACCACCGGTGATATTGGCGAAGTACTGCTTGCTCTTGCTCTGCGAGGTCGCGTTGAGCAGGGTGCTGATGTACTTCAGTGCTTCCGGCGTGGCTGCCGAAGCGCCACCCAGCACGTCGAACGGGGTGCACTGGCCCAGCGCGGCGCTGGTGCCCAGCGCGATCGGATTGGCAGCGGTACCGCACTGCGCGACGCCGGCGCTGTTGATGAACGACGGGCCCAGGGCCTTCTGCAGCGCCAGCAGGTTGATGTTGCCGCTGCTGGTTTCGGTGACGTCGTACTGGTTGTAGTTCAGGCCCACATCCCAGTCGAACGGACGGTCGTTGAAATCGAACGTGCCTTCAATGGCGGCGTCGAAGTGGAACGACTTGACGTTGTTCTCACTGATGCGCGGCATTTCAAAAATGCGACGGCCCCAGTTGGCGATGTCCATACCCATCGGGTTGTAGACACTGTCCTTGCTGATGACAACCGGGAAGTTCTTCTGCGAAGTACCGGTCAGCGGGTAGCCGGCGATCTGACGCTTGGAGTCACGCTCCGAGTACATCACCGTCGACTTCAAACGCATGTTGTCGTTGATGTCGTAGGTACCAGCGGCGAAGACCGACTTGTTCTCCGAACCCTGGTTCAACATCATCTGCTGCGTGGCGTTGTAGTAATCGTCGCCGTTGATCAGGTGATAGTTGTTGAAGTCGCTGGAGTCAGCGCCCTGGCCGATGGCGGTGTTCCACGAACCGGTGTGGTTGATTGCCCAGGTGTTCGGAACCCAGGTCTGGGTGCCGTCAGCATTGTTCTTGTAAACGCCTGCACCGGCGGTGCCAGCGGCACGCGGATCGGTGAAGCGACCCCACGGGCCAGCCGGGCTCAGGCCGTCTTCAGCGTGGCCCGGACCATAGGTGTAACGGGTCAGCGCACGGTCCTTCGCCCACACCGGATCTTCCTTGGTGTAGGAAGCGCCCAGCATGATCGACGAACGCTCGCCAACCGCGCCCAAGGTCAGGTTGTACTGGGTCTTGGCACCATCGCCGCCGCTGTTCTGGCCGTAGTAGACCGATGCTTCAGCGCCTTCGAAATCCTTGCGCAGGATGATGTTGATCACGCCGGCGATTGCGTCGGAGCCGTAGATGGCGGAGGCGCCATCCTTCAGCACTTCGATGCGCTCGATCAGCGAGCTCGGGATGGTCGACATATCGGTGAAGCCAGCCAGGCTGGAGCTCCAACGCTTACCGTTGACCAGCACCAGAGTGCGCATTTCACCCAGGTTGTACAGGTTGGCGTACTGGCCACCCTGCTCCGGGTTGGATGCCAGCACGGCAGCCTTGGAGAAGGTCTGGGTGCCCGACACGGTCAGGTTCTGCAGGATGTCGCCAACGCTGACCAGGCCCGAACGCTTGATGTCCTCGGAGGACACAGTGAAGATCGGCTGGGCGGTCTCAACGTCTACCGAGCGGATACGCGAACCAGTGACTTCCAGGCGATCCAGGGTGGTCGCACCGGCAGCAGCTTCCTGCGCCGAAGCAAAAGAGGGGGTCAAGGCAATAGCAATGCCGGCCGGGAGCAAGCCCAACCGCACTGCAGAATTACGAAGCTTCATCAATCTCTCCAAAGAGCTAAACAAACGACAAAGTTAGCGGTGTGTTAAACACCCCTGAACGTTACGTTCGTACTGCCACCTTGGTTTTGCGTGAGCCATCCTTAATCTTTGCCGAGTCTGGCTTCAACGCTTCCGGCAGCTCCCGGTACTGCGTGGCCGATGCTCCAAAACGTGCGCGAAACGCCCGTGCAAAACTGCAGCAGTTGTCAAAACCGCTGGCAGAGGCCACTTCGCCGATCATCATGTCGGTATCACGCAACAGCATCGCCGCACGCTCCAGCCGCAGCCGTGCCGACAAGGATTGCGGACTCTCTTCATACAGACTCTGGAAGGTCTTGGACAGGTACCAACTGGAGAAGTTGGTCAGCTCGGCCAGCTCACCAATACGCACAACGCGGTGGCTGTTGCCTTCCAGATACATGCGCGCACGCTGCATGCGGCCGAACACCTGACGCTTGCGGATGCGCGAACGGCCCGGGCAACGCTGCACGGTGCCGGCGAGGTCGCGCTGCAGGGAGGCAAGATGCAGCAGCAGCGGACGCAATTGATGAATGGTCGCGCCCGGTGCCTGCGCCTCGCGCCACAGGCGCAGCGCCAGACGTGCTTCGCTCAGACTCATGCGGCCACGACCGGTATAGACGCTGCAGTCGGCCAGGGTACCGAGCATGCGCAGCGCATCGGTATCCAGACTGATCCCGATGCACATGCCATCACGGCCGGCCTGGATCAGCGGGCGTGATTCCTTCTCAAAGGCGATCCACTCGCGCTGGCGCAGGCGGAACTTGCCTTCCTTGGATTCGACCCAGGCAGTGCCACGCAACTGCAGCCAAACAGTGAACACGGTGCCCGAGGTCTGCAGGCTGCCCAGTCGCGCCACGCCCACACAGGCTGGCCGCGGACCATCTTCCGCAGGCTTCTCGAACGATACCGACTGACCACGATCCACCCAGGAAACCTGTCGCATGTCGCACACCATCGTTTGCTCTTATTGAGCGAACGTTTTGCCAACTTTGGCGACGAGGGTCAGGAAAGTCTGGCGAGAATGCTGCGAAATCTTCCCGATAAAGCCTACGAAAAATTTCCGAAGCCACAAATTCCTACGGCGACAACCACTTAGCCAGGCCCATTACCCGTCGCGGCGCACGTTGCGGAATGCGCATCATTCCGATATCAGCGTTGTCAGCGGCAGCCAAGGCGATGAAAACAGCCTTCCCATCCGGCGCCAGGCTCAGACCATTGCTCGCACTGAAGCGACTGGTATCCAAACACTGACTGCTGCCATCACCGACGAAGGCAGTGAGACGGCTACTGCAATCCCGGCTGATGTCCAGGTATTCCACGGCACCGCTGGCAGCCACGGCCCAAGCGCGGTAACGCCAGCGACTTGGCAGCTCAGCGTGCACGACCTTCACACTGTCCTGGCTCAAATTCGGTGCCGCCTGCCAAAGCCCGCCACTGGCCAACCGCGTGAACAACACGCGCTGCCCTGCATTGTCGTAGCGCACCTGCGACACACCTTCCAATGATGCCAAGCGCTTCCAAGGCTGCTGACTGCGATCAAACAAGGTCAATGCCATCCGCTCATCATCACCGCGCTCCACCACCAGCAATGTATCGGCGGCAGGCCCATAGACCGCCTGCAGCGGCTCACGTACAGGCACCGCCAGTTTCACCCAGTGCCCCTCCTCAGGCGCCACCTCATAAATGCCCGGTGAACCGTCAGCATCACGTCCGGTCACCAGCAGGCGCCGTCCATCGCCAGACCAGTCCATGGGCTGCCGGGCCTCAGGACGCACTCCTTCGATCATCTGCAGAGACGCAGGTTCACCCAGGCGCGCCCACCACAGTGCAAACGCACCGGAACGGTCGGAGGTGAACGCCAACTGCGCGCCATCAGGCGAGACCATTGGCTGGCCATCCCGCGCCGAAGATGCAAACAGCCGCTGCGGCGCGCCTGGATTGGAACCCAGCGGAATGCGAAACAGGCCGTACTGCGGCTGGCTGCGCATGAACGCGAGGTTGCCTCCGCCACGCGACACCGCGGGGCTCTGTGCGTTGTCAATGCCCATATCGCGCAGGGCGCGCGTCGCCACATCCAAACGATACAGGCGTGCTTCGCTGTCGATGCGGCGGCCGAACACCATTTCATCCGAGCCCAACCAACTCCAACCTCTGATTTCGGCGGCCTCGTCGGTCAAGCGCTGCGCATTGCCGCCGTCGGCCTCCATCACCCACATGTCCCCTACCTGGGGATTGCGAACGAAACCAATCTTTTTCCCGTCCGCCGAGTAGCGCGGCGCATAGTCGAAATCGTCGGCCCCCATCTCGTACTGCAACGATGACCAGCGCCCCGATGCGAGGTCCAGACTGCGGATGCCGCGGCTGGCATACCGGCCGGTCATGGAGCCGAATAGCAGACTCGCACCGTCCGGTGCCCAGTCAAAGCTGAGCATGTCGGCACCATCGCAACGCGTGGCACGGCGCAAGCCGTTACCGGTCGCCGAGACTACCAACACCTCGCAGTCGCCCTGCGCGAGGAAGCGCGCAAAGGCGATATTGCGGCCATTTGGCGACCACACCGGGAAGCGATCCGAGGCCCCGGCGGGCGTAACCAGCAGGGGCGTGGCGGTCGCGTTGCTTACGCTCTGTATCCACAAGCTGGAACTGTTGTCCTTCTCGCGCGCGAACACAACCAACGCACCATCAGGTGAGAGTGAAGGATTGACCTCAACGTCTTCGGTAGCGGTAATCAACCGATAAGGGCGCGCAGGACTGCCTACCACCCGGTTGCCCTCGGCAACCGTTGCGTCCATCTGCGAAGGCGCATCACGCTCCCACAACAACCATGCCATCACCAGCGTGCTGAGCAACAAGGCAATGCCGATTACCAACAGACCATAGCGACGCACCTTGCGACGCTTGTAGCGCGTTGCTCCGCGTGCGTCTGCAGGCGATGAATCAGCAACTGGCGCATCGGTACTCTCAAGCACATCAACAGCCGCGACATCCGGGCCCGACTCCCAAACCACCGTGGCAAGCAGGCGATATCCGGTCTTGGCGATGGTTTCTATATAAGGCGCACCCTCGCCTGCCCCGCTTGCAGCAAACGCCTTGCGCAACTGGGTTACCGCCTGGGTCAGTACGTCATTGGTCGGCATGGTGTCCGGCCAGACCTCGGCAAACAGCTCGTCGCGGGTCACGACCTGGCCTGGCTTACGCGCAAGCGCCAGCAACACCCCCACCGACTTGGGCGTGAGCCGCTGGATCTTGCGTGTCCCTGGCAGATGCACCTCACGAGAGGAAAGCACCACAAGACACTCACCGACGCGCAGTCGGTCAGAGCTAGGTTTTTCGTTGGGGTTCGTTGCCATCGCGGTCTTTCAAAATCGCTGGCGGACACGAATCCTGTGTCCAGCTTTCCGGGTCCAAACCCTTACAAGCCGCCAAATTCCGCAAAAGGCATCAACGCACAGAGCAAATGTTTTATCTGGAACAGATATTACTCTAATGAAGTTCCCCACGTGCCAAACGTGGACGACATCAGGCTCTCTCTCGCCGACGAAATTACATAATCAGTTACATGATTCGCGCCTTCTGGCGCGATTTTTTTATCTAGCGTTCAGTTTTTTCCGCCTTGTAGATGGTCAGCCCAACCAGCCGCGAAACCACCAACGCAACGTACATAACGCCTGCAAACTGCTCCAACATCACCAACGCACGTGCCTGTGGATGCACAGGAACCACGTCGCTCAGGCCTACCCCTGACAACAAGCTGAAGCTGAGATAAAGCAGCTCGACCCAGCTCCTGAAATCGCCTTCGCTGGTGGCTACAAAGCTGCCCGGATAGACGTGCTGGCATACTGAATAGGCAAACGCGAATGCCCAAGCCAGCAATGTAAAGGTGGCGCCGGCTGCAAACAGCTCGTCTCGCGTCACCTTGTGGTCCTGCAGCATGTAGGCAATCAGGCTGCAGGAAGTATAGAAATACAGCAGGCTCTCAAACGCCTGCGCTACCGCGATCAGCGAATGGCGCCCCAACAATGCGCCGGCGATCGAGAACACCACCGCCGGGATCGCCAGCGTCAACGCCAGCCACAACAGCAGCGGGCTACGCCGCACCACCCATACCGCCAAACCCAGCACCAGCATGCCGAACGCGCCGAACAGCGCGCGTCCGGCCGGCATATGCTCCATCGCCGGATAAAGCAGCACGCCAAGCAGCTGCACCGCCAGCAACCACGCCGACGGGTGCCTGCGCGCCATCACGATCCACCTCAAGCGCGAGTGCATATGCATCCCTTCAGTGCCAGTGCCGAGCGGTGTAGTTGAACCAAGGCCCGCAGGCGCGGATCTCAGGGGGTCGGGCTGGCTGCCATCCCGGCGCGGTACGGATAGGTGGCAAAGATCGCCGCCACCGCCGCATCGATGCGCTCACCACGCTGTTCCGGCTTCAGCCGCCCGACCGTGCCGACCGCAACGCCTTCCCAAACCAGTTGCTTCTTCCGTACATCCACCACATCCACGTTCAAGGTGCCCTCGGTGTACTGGCGCACGTCGGTACGGTCGCGCCAGTACGGCACGGCGACATAGCCGCGGGCGCGATAGCTGTAGTAATAGTCGTAATCCACTTCCGGCATCGTGGTGACCTGCGTCTTGTCCTGCAGATAGGCGTTGAGGTTCACCCACAGGTCCGGATTGGCTTCATCGAAGCGGTAACCGCGTGACTCCATCTGCGCGCGCACCGCGGCGCGGATACGGTTGCTGGTGATGGTGGTATAGCCGTGCTGCTCAAGCGCCAGCGGGCTGAAGAACGCGAAGCTGCGGTAGCTCGAAAAATCGGCAGTAGGATCTGCCTGGCTGGCGACGCGCGGGGTGCTGGCGCAGGCGCCCAGCAGGAGCAGCGTGGACAAGACGAAAAGCAGAGAAACAAAACGAAGTTTCATGGTCTACCCCTGGTGTGGACGGCTGCACGCTACCACGTCCGTAGCCACGCTGGCGTCAAGCGATGGCCGGGGCACCCGCGTGGATGCCCGGCCCCGACGCACCGGCTTATTCGACCCGGTAGACCTGCGCCCCCTGCTCGCGGAACTGCGCCGATTTCTCGGCCATCCCGGTCGCCAGCGCCTGCGCCTCATCCAGCCCCTGCTCGGCGGCGTACTCACGCACATCCTGGGTGATCTTCATCGAGCAGAAATGTGGGCCGCACATCGAGCAGAAGTGGGCCAGCTTGTGCGCATCCTTCGGCAGCGTCTCATCATGGAATTCCTTGGCCTTCTCCGGATCCAGGCCGAGGTTGAACTGATCTTCCCAGCGGAACTCGAAGCGCGCCTTGCTCAAGGCGTTGTCACGGACCTGTGCGCCCGGATGGCCCTTGGCAAGATCGGCGGCGTGCGCGGCGATCTTGTACGCCATGATGCCGTCGCGCACATCCTGCCGGTTGGGCAGACCCAGGTGCTCCTTCGGCGTTACGTAACAGAGCATCGCGGTGCCGTACCAGCCAATCATCGCCGCACCAATCGCGCTGGTGATGTGGTCGTAGCCAGGCGCGATATCGGTGGTCAGGGGCCCCAGCGTGTAGAACGGTGCTTCACCGCACTCCTGCAGCTGCTTGTCCATGTTCTGCTTGATCAGCTGCATCGGCACATGGCCGGGACCTTCGATGATGGTCTGCACATCGTGCTTCCATGCAATCTTGGTCAGCTCGCCCAACGCTTCCAATTCGCCGAACTGCGCCGCGTCATTGGCATCGGCAATGCAACCCGGGCGCAGGCCGTCACCGAGACTGAAGGAGACGTCATACGCCTTCATGATCTGGCAGATGTCCTCAAAGTGCGTGTAAAGGAAGTTCTCCTTGTGATGTGCCAGGCACCACTTGGCCATGATCGAGCCACCGCGCGAGACGATGCCGGTGACGCGTTTGGCCGTCAGCGGCACATGCCGCAGCAGCACACCGGCATGGATGGTGAAGTAGTCCACGCCCTGCTCGGCCTGCTCGATCAAGGTGTCGCGGAAGATCTCCCAAGTCAGCGCTTCGGCGCGGCCATCGACTTTTTCCAGCGCCTGGTAGATCGGCACAGTGCCAATCGGCACCGGCGAGTTGCGCACGATCCACTCGCGCGTCTCATGGATATGCTTGCCGGTAGACAGATCCATCACCGTGTCACCACCCCAGCGAATCGCCCATACCAGCTTCTCCACTTCCTCGGCGATACCGGATGACACCGCGCTGTTGCCGATGTTGGCGTTGATCTTGGTAAGGAAGTTGCGGCCGATGATCATCGGCTCGCACTCGGGATGGTTGATGTTGTTCGGCAGCACCGCACGGCCGCGCGCGATTTCATCGCGTACAAATTCTGGCGTGATGATCTGCTGGATGTTGGCGCCGAAGCTCTGCCCCGGATGCTGCGCGAGCAGACCGGCATCACGCACCGCGTCCAGCCGCTGGTTCTCGCGGATGGCGACGTATTCCATCTCAGGGGTAACGATGCCACGGCGCGCGTAGTGCATCTGGGTGACATTGGCGGTGCCGATGGCACGTCGCGGCAGCGTGCGGGCGGGGAAACGTACGGCATCGAGTCTGGCATCGTGCTGACGGCCACGGCCGAACTCGGAACTGAGCCCGGCCAACTGCTCGGTATCGCCGCGCTCCTCGATCCAGGCTGTGCGCACCGCTGCCAGCCCCGCTGCCAGATCGATAGTGGCCTGCGGATCCGTATATGGGCCGGAGGTGTCATACACGGTGACCGGATGATTCTCTTCGCCGCCAAACAAGGTTGGCGTGCGGGTCAACGCGATCTCACGCATCGGCACCTGCAGGTCCGGGCGCGAGCCGCCGACGAAGATCTTGCGCGAACCGGGAATCGGCCGGGTCACCGACTCGGAGAGTTGCTGGGCCTGTTGCTGCAGGCTGGGCTGTGCGTTCATTGGCATTCGTCCTGTCTATCCACACGCGGGGTGCGAAGGCCACGCGAGGGATTCGCATGACGGAACGAAGCGAAGGCGTACGCCAGCCGGCCCTGGCCCATCACGGGCACATCGACTGGCGGCACACGAAGCTTCCCTACGCCGGTATGAGCCGGATCAGGTTCGAAGGGTATGTCTCAACCGCGACCCAGTGGCCGCGGTACCCCCGCTTCGGATGCCATTAGACCTGCAAAACCAAGCAAATCCAAGCCACCGGTCGTCAATGGGCCGCCGTCTCTGGTCCATCACCGACACCGGGCACGGCGATGCTGAAGGGTGCCTGCGCGGGATTACGCAAACGCATGACACCTTTTTCATCGACGTTGATCATCAAATCACCTTCCGCCGAGAACGCCAGCCCGCCCGGTTTGTGCAGACCGCCTGGCAGTGCGCCAGCCTTGTTGCCGAACTGATCCAGCGCACCAGCGATCACGCCCGCCTTTCCATCTGGACCGATCCGCAGGACCGTGTTGTTACCCACATCACTCAGATAGACGTTGCCGAGCGCATCGACTTCGATGCGCTCGGGGCGACACCATACCCAGGTGCAGTTCGCTGCCGATAGCGCCTCCCGCTCAGCGCTGTTCTTGGCTTGTACGTAAGCGAGCTCATATGCTTTCTCCAACGGCCGCTCCGCAACGTAGAACAGCGTGCGGTGCAAACCACTTACCGGGTCGATCCGCCAGACCGCATTCTCGTCCAATGCATACACATACCCATCAGGACCGACCGCGATGTCCTTGTAGATCACGGTCACGGCTGCGCGCTTGACCAGTTCCAGCTCCCCGGACTCGGCAATCACATACATCGGCCGGTGCTCATCGGAGGCCAATGTGGTGACCTGGCCTGAACGCAGATCCAGACGCCGCAAACGCACGTCACCGCTGCCGACGTAGGGCGTGTCGTCCAGCACGTAAAGCACGTTGCGCGCTTCATCCAGCGCGATGTACTTCGGCTCGTAGAAGCTGGCTCTGGCAAAGTCGCCATCGCCGCGAAACGATTCCGAATAGTTGCCGGTCAATGTCTCGACCACCCCGTCAGGCCGTACTTTGCGGATCCGCGCACTACCGCTATCGGCGATGTATACCGTTCCGTCGCGCGCCCTTGCCAGATCAGTGGGATAGGTGAAGCGCGCTTCAAGCCGCGGGCCATCGCTGCGGCCTTTCTTGTCGTTTCCCGCCCACAGCGCTGCGTTGCCATCGCGATCGACCTGGAACAAGGCGTTGTCCAGTCTGGCGACATAGAGTGCGCCGCCGTCGGGCAGCATGACAATGCTGTCGTCAAGCGAGGCCGGCAGTTTGGCCGACCTACGTTTGTCGATGTCGTCACCTTGCCACCATGCCGAAGGCGGCGCATGTCCGGCAACCAGTACCAGCCGGCCGTCGCCCCCCAGCGCAAACAGCGCGCTGCCACCGTCGATCGTCAGCACGATGCGTCCCTTGCCATCGACAGCCAGCCCGTCAATCCGGCTGTCGCCATAGCCGCGATCATCCACTGGCGGTGGTAACGCCAGCAGCGTCGTGAACTCCCCTGAGCGTGGGTCAAAACGCAGCAGCCGGTGGCGATCAACCAGCAGCGGCCGCCCTTGCGGATCAATCGTCAAACCACTGAAATCCACCGGGGCCGCTTCCCTGGGCCGCGGCGGCATCGGCGGCAAGCTGCCGCGCCCAGCAAATGGCACCTGCCCGATCAGCGCAGCTACCGGGCCGCCGGTCGGCTGCTGTACAAGGTAGTCGGCCGGCGGCATCCATTCCGGTGCGTCCAAGCTACCCATCATCTCGGCACGGTCGTCATGCAGCCGGAACACCCGCTTGTCGTTGATGCCCCACAGCTTTCCGTCGGCTCCCGCTGCGATCCTGCGCAGCATGATCATCTGCCCAGGCTCCCACAAACGCGCCTTGCCCTGCGTATCGATCACCACGGTGCGCTCGCGGTAACTGCCGCTGTCGGCGACCCAGATCCGCCCCTTGGCGTCGACTGCAATGCCCGAGGGATCAGGTAACAACGGCTGGTCTGGCGCCACGGGGACGGCCTGGCGGCTTTCAGCATGAAGTGATGGTGGAAGCGACGGCGGCGCGGGGGCGACCACAACGTCCGCAGACTCGGCCGCGCCCAAGGGAGGTGCCTCCACCATCGGCTCGCCCTTGCGAACCTGTAGCGCGGTGATCCTGCCCATGGCATCTACCGCGCGCAAGCCCTTGACGCGTTGTTCGACCACCAGCAGGCGCCCGTCTGCCAGGCGCGCCAGTTCAGACGGGCGAACCAGCGGCTGCGCATCACTACCCGTCGCTATCTGACTTCCATTCCCTGGCCTTCCGATGATCGTGGTGACAGCCCCGTCCTGGCCGATCCTGCGCAGCGCGTTGGCCCCGGCATCAGCTACCAGCAGCGTGCCATCCTTGTCGCGGTACGGCGTCAACGTTCCCATGAAGCGGGCGTCCAACGCTGGTCCGTCCAAATTTCCATACGAGCCCGCCTGACCCATTTCCCATTGCAGGAACGAACGCTCACTGGCGGCCGCTGCTGTTGCCAACATCAACGGCACGACCAGCACCAACCGCATCGAACCAGCCAATGCACCGCTCCTCAACGCATCCATTGCATAGCCTCCGTGTTTGGCTGGCAGAACAATTCACTCAATTGCGAACGCAGCGGTTCAAGGTCCATCGGCGCATGCACATCCAGCAGTGACACGGACGCCGTCTCTCCCGCATTGAGCACCGCAAGCAAGCGCGAGTCTGGCGAGAACGCGGCCTTCATCGGCCAGGCATCGGTTCGAAATACATGTGTCAGCAAGCCGCTGTCACGTGCCACTACCATCGCCACCGCATTTTTTGGGAAAGTCAGCGCCAGCAAGCGCCCATCGCCACTCAAGGCGATGTTCCACGCAGTGACCGCACTGCAGAATCGATAAGCACGCACCGGCGATAGCGTAGCGGCCGCATAGTCGACAACGCCATCCTCGTACAGCGCCACGAGATCGCCGGTACTCCCATCGACGGCCAGATCGTACGGCGACGCACCACTCTGGATCTGCCCACTGCGCGAGCGCGTCGTGGTATCGAATACCTCGATACCATCACCGAAGACACTGTTTACGTAGACGTGACGCCCATCAGCAGCCATCGCCAGCGCCAGCTGCCGACCGAACGACAGGTTGCGTGCATCACCACCTTCCAACGGGATCGTGTCAGCAACCACCTTCCCGTTGGCGGCATCAACAACGGACAGGGAATTGGCAACGCCGTTGAACACCCACGCCTGCGCGCCATCCGGGGTCAACAACAGCGGCTGCGGGAAGCGCTGTAGCGCTGTGCTCCACAGCGCCTGTCCGCTACCCAGATCGAAGGCAGTCAGTGCATTGATGTTCCAGGAGCTGACATAAGCCTGCTGACGCTTTGCATCGACGGCAATACCCGCCGCACCGCTGCCACGACAGAAGTTGTGCGAGCAGCCGTCCCCCTCCGGCGCTTTCCAGCCGCCTTCACCAAATCTGCGCACAACACTTCTGCGGCCAACATCGATTACGGCGACAGTATTGTCTTCGTTCTCGGTGACATAAAGCTGTTGCCCATCGGCGGAAAACACCATATCGGCCGGGCCCGCCCGGACCGCGACCCGCGCACCCGTCGCCAGTTCAGGTGATGCTTCACTCGCGACAGCTGCAAGGCTGGCAATCAGAGATACCGAAAACACCACAATCCGTGGCATTGAAACTATGTGGGACATCGCGCGACTCCGGAAGGGAATGGTGCAAGTCCGGCCGATACGCATCGTTCCCGCGTATCGTCTACCGTCCATGGCTACGCCATTCTAGCCGCAACCTCCCGCGCGGCGAGAAAAGCCGCTCCGACCTGGCGGCCCCTCACCAGAAACACCCCGCAAAGCCATCCCAAACCCAAACCTGACCATGCCGAGCGAACGCCAACGCGTACGAGGCAACGTCAATACCGCCGCCTGCCCATCCTTGCGGCTATCGGATGCACCGTAGTAAGCACCGCTCTCCGGCTCACGCATGATTGCCTGACGGCCACCGTAGGGACCGTCAGCAAACACCACGCGTTGGCCCTTGCGAATCAAGCTGCGTACCGTCTCATAGGCAAAGCCGATTTCCAGATCGACCTCGCCGTCATCACGCATCGCCGAGGCCTGCGCGGTGGGCTCGGTGGAACCTTCATGCTGGATGCGCGGCGCATCGCCGGCTTCCTGCAGGTTCATGCCGAAGTCGACCAGGTTCATCACCATCTGCACATGTCCTTGCGACTGCATCACGCCGCCCATCACGCCGAAGCTGGCGAACGGTTGGCATGAGCCGGATCAGGTTCGAAGGGTATGTCTCAAGCGCGGCCCAGTGGCCACTGGCACCCCGGCTTCGGGCGTCATGGGGCCTGCAATCGACAAGAAAGCAGCCCAACACCGGTCAACGGGCTGCAGCTACTGCTGGGTGGCATCGCCATGCGCACCGTCACGACCCACTAACGCAATCGTGACGCGCCATTAAGTAACATCCCGCGCAGGCTCGTTCCGAATGACTGCCTTGCGGCGCTTGCCGCCCCTCCTTTCCCGGCCTGGTGCAATGGTGCCAGCCGGTTGTCCTGCAAGCTCAGGCCCACTCCCCTCAATCACTCTTTTGATCGGAGAAGCTCCTTCATGGTGTTTCGTATTTCCATTGCACTGGTCGCAGTACTGGTGCTCATTGCCGGCCTCGCGCCCGGCCCCTTCAACGACGTGGTGCAGGCCGCGCTGGCCCAGGTTGTGCGTGGCGCCGGCTGGATGTACCTGCTGATCGTATTCCTGACCCTGATCTTCCTGCTGTACCTGGCGTTTGGGCGCTTCGGCAGCCTGCGTATCGGCGGTGAAGATGCCGAACCGGACTTCTCCCGCGCCAGTTGGCTGTCGATGCTGTTCGCCGCCGGCATGGGTATCGGCCTGGTGTTCTGGGGCGCGGCCGAGCCGATATCACATTTCGTCACCCCTCCCGAAGGCCTGCCGCCGCAAAGCATGGACGCCGCCCGTGCCGCTATGCGTTACTCGTTCTTCCATTGGGGCCTGCATCCTTGGGCGATCTATGCGCTGATCGGGCTGGCAATGGCCTGGTTTCAATACAACCGCAATGGCCGCGGCCTGATCAGCGACATGCTGCAACCGGTCATCGGCCGCCATCATCGCGGTTGGATCGGCAAGATGGTGAACATCGCCGCCGTGGTCGCCACTGCAATCGGTGTCGCCACCACGCTGGGATTCGGCACCATACAGATCGCTGCCGGCCTGCAACGTGTGTTCGGTGTTACCGCAGGCGTGCCGTTGCAGATGACCGTCATTGCCGTTGCCTTCGTGCTTTACATGATCTCCACCACCAGCGGTGTGGACCGTGGCATCAAGTGGTTGTCCAACTTCAATCTGGCGCTGGCGGCATTGTTGCTGGCTGCAGTACTGGTGATTGGCCCCACCGGCTTCATCTTCGATACCTTTACCACCACCTTGGGCGCCTACCTCAACCAGCTGGTGACGATGAGCCTGCGCATGTCGCCGTTCTCCGGCAGTACCTGGGTCGCAGATTGGACCATCTTCTACTGGGCCTGGTGGATTGCCTGGGCGCCGTTCGTGGGTTCTTTCATTGCGCGGGTATCCCGAGGACGCAGCGTGCGCGAGTTCGTGGTCGGGGTGGTGCTGGCGCCAACCCTGCTCGGCTTCCTGTGGTTCTCGGTCTTCGGCGGCACCGCGTTGTGGGCACAGTTGTTCGGCCAGGCAGATCTGGTCCAGGCGCTGGGCAATGGCTATGAAACGGTGCTGTTCACGCTGTTCGACGGCATGCCGGCCTCGTTGTTGCTGTCGGGCCTGGCCTTGGTACTGCTGGTCATTTTCTTCGTAACTTCCGCCGACTCTGCGGTACTGGTGCTTGCCAGCATGTCCACCGACGAGGCCGGCGATCCACCGCTGTCACGCAAACTGGTATGGGGCATTGCCGTTGCCCTGATCGCTGCGGCGCTGCTGCTCGCAGGCGGGCTGGAAGCATTGCAGGGCATGATCACCATTGCAGCACTGCCATTCGCATTGCTGATGGTGTTGGTGATGGTATCGCTGTACCGCGTGCTGGACGCCGAGCACAACCGCCAGCGCCGGCTCGCGCAGCGCGCACGGCACATGATGGAGGCGTGGATCGAGCGCGAACAGGCTGCGCAGGAAGAAGCTCGGGCAGTCACTGAGCGTTCGTCAGGGGAAAAGTAGACGGGAGCTCCGGAAGGGGGGCTGTGAATTGCCGCGGTGTATGTGGCTGACTTGGCATCCAGCTGCGCAATGTGGCTGAACAATTGGGTGGTAAGGACGGCAGCGAAGAGCTACCCCTCCCCAACCCTCCCCTTCGCTGCGCGAAAGGGAGGGGGTAGAAGCGGCTCCGTCGCCATCTTGTAGATCGCCAAGAACGGCCCTCCCTTTCGCGCAGCGGAGGGTTTGGGAGAGGTGCTTTGGCTTTGGCTTTGGCCCTGCCACAAGAAGCGAAGATCAGTACCCGGCGGCCTGCCCATCCTTGCGGCTCTCAGAAGCGCCGTAGTAAACGCCGCTTTCCGGATCACGCATGATCGCCTGATAGCCGCCATAAGGACCGTCGGCAAACACAACGCGGTGGCCTTTGCGCATCAGCTCGCGCACGGCCTCATAGGGAAAGCCGGTTTCAAGATTGACCTCGCCGCCGTCACTCATCGCCGCGGCCTGCCCGGTCGGCTCGGTGGAGCCTTCATGCTGGATGCGCGGCGCGTCGCCGGCCTCCTGCAGGTTCATGCCGAAATCAACCAGGTTCATCACGATCTGCGCATGCCCTTGCGGCTGCATCGCGCCGCCCATCACACCAAAGCTGGCGAACGGCTTGCCGTCCTTGGTGATGAAGGCCGGGATGATGGTCTGGAACGGCCGCTTGCCCGGTGCATAACCGTTTGGGTGATCCTTCTGCAGCACGAACATCTCGCCGCGGTCCTGCAGGATGAAGCCCAACCCCGGCGGCGCCATGCCGCTGCCCATGCCGCGATAGTTGGATTGGATCAATGACACCATCATGCCGTCGGCATCGGCCACGGTCATGTAGATGGTATCGCCCTCCTCCAACTGCTTGGGCGTGCCCGGCTGCACTTCCTTCAAGGCCTTGTCCATCGAAATCAGCGCACGCCGCTGTGCGGCGTACTCTTTGGAAATCAGCCGCTGCACCGGCGCCGGCGAGAATGCCGGGTCCGCGTAGAAGCGTGCACGATCGGCGAACGCCAGCTTCTTGGCTTCAACAAACAGATGGATATGTTCGGCCGAGCCAAATGGAATCTTCGAGAAATCGTAGCCCTCCAGCACATTGAGAATCTGCAATGCGGCGATACCTTGGCTGTTCGGGGGCAGCTCCCACACGTCGTAGCCGCGGTAGTTGCTGCTGACCGGCTCGACCCACTCACCTTGGTGCGCAGCCAGGTCCTCGTAGCTCAGGTAGCCGCCATTGGCCTTGAAGTAGTCGCCAATGCCGCGAGCGATGTCGCCTTTGTAGAACGCATCGCGGCCGCCGTCGGCAATCTGCTGCAAGGTGTTTGCAAGGTTTGGATTGCGCCACATCTGCCCCTTGCGCGGCGCGTGCCCATTGATGGTGAATTGCTCCTTGAAGCCCGGATACTGCGACAGCTTGGGCACCGAGCGATCCCAGTAGTAGGCGATGACCTCTGATACCGGATGCCCTGCGCGCGCATAGGCAATTGCCGGCGCCAGATTCTCCGCCATCGGCCTGCGACCGAAGCGTTGGTGCAGGGCGAACCAGCCGTCCACCGCCCCGGGTACAGACACGGGCAGCGGCCCCGTCGCGGGAATTTCCTTCAAGCCACGCCGCTGCAGCTCCGCCAGCGTCAGCGAGCGCGGCGAACGCCCTGAGCCGTTGTAGCCATGGAGCTTTTGCGTCTTCGGGTCCCAGACAATCGCGAACAGGTCGCCGCCAATTCCATTGCCGGTAGGCTCCATCAAGCCCAGGGCGGCATTTGCGGCAATAGCCGCGTCCATCGCAGAACCTCCGCCCTTCATCACGTCGAGCGCAATCTGCGTGGCCAGCGGCTGCGACGTGGCCGCCATTGCGTGCGGCGCGATCACTTCCGAGCGGGTGGCAAATTCATTGCCGGTGATACGGTCTGCGGCAAACGCCGTTACCGGCGCAGTGGATAGAGCAAGCAACAACGCGGTACGCAGCATGGCGGGCAACCAACAAGGGAATGGCTGGACGATAGACCAGCCACCGCACCGACGCACGTCTTGCGCATGCGACTCGTACTGCACTCCCGTCACCCAAGCGTTCAAGTCAGTCGAACTGGACCGCGGGCACCGTGCTGTCCTTGTGGGAGCGGGCTCAGCCGCGAAGCAGGGATATCTTCAGATGATGAGGTTCGAGCAAGCTCAGCTTCGCTGCTCACGCCACTCCCACAGTAAAACAGCAAGCTCGCAGATCACCACTGGCAACCCAGCCCTACATCCGCGCAGACGCCATTCCAACCAAGCCGGCTGCCTCGTGCCCGCCTCTGATCTGCTCCAGCAGACCGCGCGTCTCCTGGCCGGGATCCAGGCCTAGCTCCTGCCTCAGTACCGATTCGAATCGCTGGTAGACAGTGAGCGCCGCAGCACGCATGCCGGTGCCGGCATGCGCGCGCATCACCCTCCGGGTATGTGCCTCATTCCAGGGATCACGCTGAGTCAAGGCATTGGCCAACTGTACAGCGGGCTCCCAACGCGCGGCCTCCAGCATTTCATCGCAGCAGCGCGCCGCCGCGTCGAGCAGTAGCGCGTCCAGCAATTGCCGGGTGCTCGCCAGCCAGCTCTGGAAGTTGGAATCGGCAATATCCTCCATTCCATCCAGGAACACCCGCTGCTCGGCCATCAGCTGGACCGACTCACACGGCGTCTGCTGCAACAGATCAACATCGAACAGTGGCTCATTGCCGCGCATCAGACCAACCGCAGAGCGCTCGATGCGCAGGATGCCCTCCCCCAAAGCCAAGGTGCAGAAGCGATTGAGGTTGCTCAGCACCTGGCGCAGATTGGTCAGGGCGCTGGTCTCACCCAGGTTTGGCCACAACAAGGCCGCCAGCGCTGCCCGCGAATGCATGCGATTGGACTCGACCGCCAGGTAGCCGAGCAGGGTCCAACCCTTCCGATAGATCAGCGGTGCCGGCAACCCAATCCCCTGGCCCATCAGCTGCACCAGACCTGTCGTCGGCTCGCCGCTGGGTCCGTCACAGCGGTGCGCGCCTGCACACGTGATGTCCTTTCCTGTTAACTGCATCATGGCTTCCTTCCTCCGGCAGGCCCAGATAAAGAGCCTCTTACTTCCTAAACCGGCAAAAGCGGCGTAATCCAATCACCACCGGGCAATATTTCCCCCGCGCCGATCCAGGCTGCCGGATTGGCCTGAATCCGCGCAATCCAGCCTCAGCCATCGATTGAACCTGTAGGTTTCAGCCGCAACCATGCCGCCACGACGGGGCTTAAGCACCGAATCCAGAAAATCACACCTGCAAGCGTTGACACGCACCTACCCGCGGTGGTTATCTCGACTAATGCTGCAACGCCACAACACCACCGCCAACACGACTTCGACCCCGGCTCGCGCCGCGGCGTCGCTGCTTGTACTCGTACTTATTACCGAACCTACAGGGGCGGGACGAGCTGGCGCGTAGCAGAAAATGCCAGATTCGAACAAAGACCCCGCACCGGCCCCGGCGCGGGGTTTTTCGTTTCCAGCTTCTATTTCATCTGAAACCATGTATCCGACCCCATACACCATGACCAAACACACCGCCAACGCCGCCTGCCGCAGCGCTGCGACCTGCATGGTGTCTGCCCCGCCCGCCCCGGCCGCTGCGTCCTGACGCAACGGCCGTTTTTATTTCTGCCTGACTCTCTTCATTGCAAGGAAACCAAGCACCATGAGCACCAACGAACTGCCCCAGATCAAAATCGCCGTTGTCGGTTACGGCAGCCAGGGCCGCGCCCATGCCATGAACCTGCGTGAATCCGGCTTCGACGTGGTTGTCGGCCTGCGCGCCGGCGGCCCCACCGAGGTCAAGGCCCAGGCCGATGGCTTCACCGTCAAGAGCCCGGCCGAAGCTGTCAAGGACGCCGACCTGGTCGCCGTGCTGACCCCGGACATGGTGCAGAAGAAGCTGTACAACGAGGTGCTGGCGCCGAACATGAAGCAGGGCGCCTGCCTGCTGTTCGCGCACGGCCTGAACGTGCACTTCGGCATGATCGAGCCGCGCGCCGACCTGGACGTGGTGCTGGTCGCGCCGAAGGGCCCGGGCGCACTGGTGCGTCGCGAATATGAAATCGGTCGCGGCGTGCCGTGCATCTACGCGGTCTACCAAGACAAGAGCGGCAAGGCCGAGCAGCTGGCACTGGCCTATGCGGCTGGCCTGGGCGGCGCCCGCGCCAACATCATCAAGACCACCTTCAAGGAAGAGACCGAAACCGATCTGTTCGGTGAGCAGGCCGTGCTGTGCGGCGGTGCCTCCTCGCTGGTCCAGGCCGGCTTTGAAACGCTGGTCGAAGCCGGCTACCAGCCGGAAATCGCTTACTACGAAGTGCTGCACGAACTGAAGCTGATCGTCGACCTGTTCTACGAAGGCGGCATCACCCGCATGCTGGAGTTCATCTCCGAGACCGCGCAGTACGGCGATTTCGTCAGCGGCCCGCGCGTCATCGATGCCTCGGTGAAGGCACGCATGAAGGACGTGCTGACCGACATCCAGAACGGCACCTTCACCAAGAACTGGGAAGCCGAGTACGAAGCCGGCCTGCCGAACTACAAGAAGTTCCAGCAGGCCGACAAGGAACACCCGATCGAAAAGGTTGGCAAGGAACTGCGCGCCAAGATGGTTTGGCTGCAAGGTCAGACGGCGTAAGAACGTGCCGGCGAATCGTCCAGCGCAGCATCCCGTGTCCCGCGCCAAGCGCGGGGCCCGGGGCATGCGCTCCACGGTCGCAGCCAGGTTCCATCCCGCGGTCCCCCACCCGCAACAGGCAAAGGTCGCTGCATGAACACTTCCACCCCCGCTGCGCCCCGTAACGGCGCACGCTGGCTGACGCAGGCTCTGGAAGCCGAAGGCGTGCAAACGCTGTTCGGCTACCCGGGCGGCACCATCATGCCGTTCTACGACGCATTGGTGGACTCCAGCCTCAAGCACATCCTGGTACGACACGAGCAGGGCGCCGCATTGGCTGCCAATGGCTATGCCCGCGCAAGCGGCAAGGTAGGCGTATGCGTGGCCACTTCCGGCCCGGGTGCGTCCAACCTGGTCACCGGCATTGCCGACGCCATGCTCGATTCGGTACCGATGGTGTGCCTGACCGGTCAGGTCGCTACCCCGCTGCTGGGTACCGATGCGTTCCAGGAACTGGATGTGTTCGGCATGACCCTGCCGATCGTCAAGCACAGCTGGCTGGTGCGCAGCGTTGATGAGCTGCCACACGTGGTTGCCGAGGCCTTCCGTGTCGCCCGCGAAGGGCGGCCCGGTCCGGTGCTGATCGACCTGCCCAAGGACGTGCAGTTGGGTGATGCCTCGCATCTGCCCGAGCACGTGCCGGCCTCGGTGGATCCGGTGCCGGCACCTTCAGCCGAACGTCTGGCTGCTGCGGTGGAGATGATTGCAGCTGCCGAAAAGCCCGTGATCTACGGCGGCGGCGGCATCGGCCTGGCCGATGCGGTTGGCGAGTTCCGTCACTTCGTCGAAAGCTCGGGCATCCCGACCGTGTTGACCCTGCGCGGCCTGGGTGCACTGCCGGCCAATCATCCGCAGTACCTGGGCATGCTGGGCATGCACGGCACCCGTGCCGCCAACATGGCGGTGCAGGAGTCCGATCTGCTGATCGTGGTCGGTGCCCGCTTCGATGACCGTGCCACCGGCAAGTTGGCCGAGTTCGCGCCGTTCGCCCGCGTCATCCATCTGGACGCCGATGCCTACGAGATCTCCAAGCTGCGCGCAGTCGACATCGCCATTCCCGGCAACGTCAAAACCGGCCTGCAGGCACTGACCAGCATCCGCAGCAGCTGCAACAGCTGGCGTGCACGCTGTGCCGCCAACCGTGAAAAGTTCGCCGCACGTTATGACGCGCCCGGCCATGACATCTATGCCCCGGCGCTGTTGAAGCGGCTGAGCGAAGTGGCACCGCCGGATACCGTGATCGCATGCGATGTCGGCCAGCACCAGATGTGGGTGGCACAGCATTGCCGCTTCAATCACCCGCGCAATCACCTGACCTCCGGCGCGCTGGGCACGATGGGCTTCGGCCTGCCCGCAGCGATGGGCGCGCAGTTCGCCTGCCCCGATCGCACCGTGGTGCTGGTCTCCGGTGATGGCAGCTTCATGATGAACGTGCAGGAGCTGGCCACCATCGCCCGCTGCCGCCTGCCGGTGAAGATCGTGCTGCTGGACAACTCCTCGCTGGGCATGGTCCGGCAGTGGCAGGAGCTGTTCTTCGCCGAGCGCTACAGCGAGATCGACCTGTCCGACAACCCGGACTTCGCCGCGCTGGTGCAGGTGTTCGGCATCCCCGCAACCCGCATCACCCAGCGTGCGCAGGTTGAAGATGCACTGGCCGCCATGCTGGATACACCCGGCCCGGCGTTCCTGCACGTTTCCATCGATGCACGCGCCAACGTGTGGCCACTGGTGCCACCCAACAACGCCAACAGCACCATGCTGGACAGCAACCCAGCCCATGCCAAGGCAGCGCAGGAGAGTTCCAATGCAATACCGGCTTGACCTGGTGCTGAAGCCTGCCGAAGGCGCGCTGGTGCGCGTGATCGGCATGGTCGAACGACGCGGCTTCGCCCCCAGCAACATCGCCGGCAACCGCAATGCCGACGATGCCGGCCGCTGGCACGTGCAGATGGATATCCATGGGACGCGCCCGCCGGAAACCTTGTGCCATCAGCTGCAGAAGGTCTACGACTGCGAATCCGTGCGGCTGGTGCCGGTAGCAGGTGCCAGCGTATGAGCAGCGATGTAAGTGGCGTACCGGTAGTACGCCGCCGCAAACCACGGAGGCGTCTTCTTCGACGCGAACAGTCGACAGCTGGTTCGCTCGTATCCGGTGACGGCCACGTACATGCCTGACCGTGGCCGCGCCGTCGCAATTGCAACACCCGCTGACGCGTTGAACGTCAGCGTTGCCGACGTATTGGCCGCGCAGGCACGCCTGCGCCGTTTTCTGCCGCCTACCCCGCTGCACTACGCCGAGCGTTTTGGCACTTGGCTCAAGCTCGAAAACCTGCAGCGCACCGGCTCCTACAAGGTGCGTGGCGCCTTGAACGCGATGCTGGCTGCACTGGAACGCGGCGACGAACGCCCGGTGATCTGCGCATCCGCAGGCAACCACGCCCAGGGCGTGGCCTGGGCCTCGCATCGGCTGGGTGTGCAGGCCATCACGGTGATGCCGCACGGCGCACCCGCCACCAAGATTGCCGGCGTCCAGCATTGGGGCGCCACCGTCCGTCAGCACGGCAACAGCTACGACGAGGCCTTCGCCTTCGCGCGTGAGCTGGCAGAACAGAACGGCTACCGTTTCCTGTCCGCCTTCGACGACCCCGACGTGATCGCCGGCCAGGGCACGCTGGGCATCGAACTGGCACCGCATGCACCGGACGTGGTGATCGTGCCGATCGGCGGCGGTGGCCTGGCCTCCGGCGTCGCGCTGGCCTTGAAGTCGCAGGGTGTGCGCATCATCGGCGCGCAGGTTGAAGGTGTGGACTCGATGGCACGCGCGATCAAGGGCGATGTACGCGAAGTTGATCCGGTGCCGACCCTGGCCGATGGCGTCAAAGTGAAAATCCCGGGCTTCATCACCCGCCGCCTGTGCGCCAGCCTGCTCGACGATGTGGTCATAGTCCGAGAGGCCGAGCTGCGCGAAACCCTGGTGCGGCTGGCGCTGGAAGAACACGTCATCGCCGAAGGTGCAGGAGCACTGGCGTTGGCCGCTGGCCGCCGCGTATCCGGCAAGCGCAAATGTGCGGTGGTTTCCGGCGGCAACATCGACGCCACGGTATTGTCGACGTTGTTGTCTGAAGTACGCCCCAGCCCACCACGCAAACCTCGACGGCGTAACGCCGAACGACTTAGAAGCCGTGTCGTTGCATCGACACAGCGCAGCTCCAAATCCGAATCCCCCAAATTTTCCGTTACCGCCGCAGTCGAGGAGACCCTCTGGTGAATACTCCAACCAACAACACCCCGCGAATTACCATCTTCGACACGACCCTGCGCGACGGTGAGCAATCACCCGGCTGCAGCATGACCCCACCACAGAAGCTGGTGATGGCAAGGGCGCTGGCGGAACTGGGCGTGGACGTGATCGAAACCGGTTTCCCCGCAAGTTCGCAGTCCGACCGCGAAGCCATGGCCTTGATCGGCCGCGAGGTACGACAGCCGGTCCTGGCCGTGCTTTCGCGCTGCCTGGCCGGCGATATTGAAACCTCGGTCAAGGCCCTGGAAGCCGCAGCGCGCCCGCGCCTGCACGTATTCCTGTCGACCAGCCCCCTGCATCGCGAGCACAAGCTGCGCATGAGCAAGGAGCAGGTGCTGGAATCGGTGCACAAGCATGTGAGCATGGCGCGCGGCTACCTGGATGACATCGAGTTCTCCGCCGAAGACGCCACCCGTACCGAGCTGGACTTCCTGACCGAAGTCACCCAGGTCGCCATCGCCGCCGGTGCCCGCACCATCAACCTGCCCGACACCGTTGGCTTCACCACGCCGGAAGAAATCCGCGCGATGTTCCAGCACGTGATCGGCAATGCCGCCGGTGCCGACAAGGTCATCTTCAGTACCCACTGCCATAACGACCTGGGCTTGGCCGTTGCCAATTCGCTGGCCGCCATCGAAGGCGGCGCGCGCCAGGTGGAAGGTTCGATCAATGGCATCGGCGAGCGTGCCGGCAACTGCGCGCTGGAAGAAATCGCGATGGTGCTGAAGGTGCGCAACGCCTTCTACAACTTCGATACCGGCTTCGACACCCAGCGCATCGTGCCCACCTCCCAGCTGCTGCAACGTCTGGTCGGCATGCCGGTCCAGCGCAACAAGGCTATCGTCGGGGCCAATGCGTTCGCGCATGAGTCCGGCATCCATCAGCACGGCATGCTGCGCAACCGCAACACCTACGAAATCATGCGCCCGGAAGACGTGGGCTGGGAGTCCTCGCAGATGGTGCTGGGCCGCCACAGCGGTCGCGCCGCGGTCGAAGCACGCCTGCGTGCGCTGGGCTATTGGCTGGAAGAGGAAGAGCTGAAGCTGATCTTCGAGCAGTTCAAGGCACTGTGCGAACAGCAGCGCGTGGTCACCGACGCCGACCTGCAGACCCTGATGCAGGGCACCTCCAGCAGCGACGGCTACCGCCTGGCCTCGATGACCATCAGCGATGTCGGCAGCCGCGCCAATGCGCTGGTCGAGCTGTCTGATCCGGAAGGCAACCGCGTGGCTGAAACCGCGCAGGGTGACGGCCCCGTTGATGCCTTGTTCTCGGCACTGTCCGCCGCCACCGGCGTGCAGCTGACCCTGGACAGCTACCACGTGCACAGCGTCGGCATCGGCGCCGATGCGCGCGGCGAGGCCAACCTGAGCGTGCGTCACGAAGGCGAAATCCTCGAAGGCACCGGCACCAGCCGTGACATCATCGAAGCCAGCGCGCTTGCCTGGCTGGATGTCACCAACCGCCTGCTGCGCCAGCGTGAAAGCAGCACCACCGAGGAAGCCGTCAGCGCCTGAGCGCGACGGCAGAACATAGGCAACGGAACGAACCAATGAGCTCCGCACCCAAAACCCTGTACGACAAACTGTGGGACGCCCACGTTGTCGTTCCCGAATCCGACAACGCGCCGGCCGTGCTGTACATCGACCTGCACCTGATCCATGAAGTCACCTCGCCGCAGGCCTTCACCGAGCTGCGCGAGCGCGGCCTGAAGCCGCGCCGCACCGACCGCACCAAGGCGACGATGGACCACTCCACGCCGACCCTGCCGGCCGGCCCGGACGGCAAGCTGCCCTACGCAAGCAAGGCCTCCGAAGCGCAGGTTGAAACCCTCGCCAAGAATTGCGCCGAGTACGGCATCGAGCTGTTCGATCTGTCCTCGGCCAACCGCGGCATCGTTCACGTCATCGCCCCGGAGCAGGGTTTTACCCAGCCCGGCATGACCATCGTCTGCGGTGACAGCCACACGTCCACGCATGGCGCATTCGGCTCGCTGGCCTTCGGCATCGGCACCAGCGAAGTCGGCCACGTGCTGGCCACGCAATGCCTGCTGCAGCGCAAGGCCAAGACCATGTCCATCACCGTCGATGGCGCCGTTGCGCCGGGCGTGGGTGCCAAGGACGTAGTCCTGCACATCATCGGTGTGATCGGCGTCAATGGTGGCACCGGCCACGTGCTGGAGTTCCGTGGTTCGGCGATCCGCGCGATGGACATGGAACAGCGCATGACCCTGTGCAACATGTCGATCGAAGCCGGTGCCCGCGCCGGCATGGTGGCGCCGGACCAGGTCACCTTCGACTGGGTCGCCAACACCCCGCGCGGCCCCAAGGGCGCCGACTTCGACAAGGCCGTGGCGTACTGGTCCTCGTTGAACAGCGACGAAGGCGCACGCTTCGATGTCGAAGTGCAGATCGATGCCGCCGACATCCGCCCGACCCTGACCTGGGGCACGCACCCGGGCACCGCGATTGCCGTCGATGCGCCGATCCCGGCCGCCAATGACGCCGCCGCGCAGAAGGGCCTGGATTATATGAAGTTCGAAGCCGGCCACAGCTTGATCGGCACGCCGGTGGATGTGGTGTTCGTCGGCTCCTGCACCAATGGCCGCCTGAGCGACATGCGCGAAGTCGCGCAGGTACTGCGCGGTCGTCGCGTTGCCGATGGTGTGCGCATGCTGGTGGTGCCGGGCTCGGAGATCGTCAAGCGCGACGCCGAGGCCGAAGGCATCCACGAGATCGTGCGTGCCGCCGGTGCCGAATGGCGTGAGCCGGGTTGCTCGATGTGCATCGCCATGAACGGCGACCTGGTTGCACCGGGCCAGTTGGCGGTAAGCACCAGCAATCGTAATTTTGAAGGCCGCCAAGGGCCGGGCTCGCGCACCTTGCTGGCCTCGCCGATGAGCGCGGCATGGGCAGCGGTGAACGGCCGCGTTGCCGATACCCGAGACCTGTTTGCCAAGGAGATGGCGTGATGGCCGCACTGACCACGATCACCTCGCGCAGCGTCGTGCTGCGCCAGACCAATATCGACACCGACCAGATCATCCCGGCGCGGTTCCTTTCCACCACCGAGCGTGCCGGTCTGGGCAAGAACGCCTTCAATGACTGGCGCTGGCAGGCCGATGGTTCGCCGAATGCCGACTTCGCCTTCAACCAGCCGCACAACCAGGGCCGCGCGATTCTGTTGGCCGGGCGCAATTTCGGCTGTGGCTCCTCGCGCGAACATGCGCCGTGGGCGCTGACCGATCTGGGCCTGCAGGCAATCGTCAGCAGCGAGATCGCCGACATCTTCCGCAACAACTCGTTGAAGAACGGTCTGTTGCCGATCGTGCTGGACGAAGCCGATGTGCAGGCGCTGATGCAGAATCCGGACGATGAGCTGACCGTGGATGTGGCGGCGCGTGAGCTGCGCACCTCCAGCGGCAAGGCGTACAGCTTCCCGCTGGATGGTTTCTCGCAGACCTGTCTGCTGGAAGGCGTTGATCAGCTGGGCTGGTTGCTGGGCCGGGTCGATGAGATCGAGCGGTATGAGGCGGCGAAAGCAGCCTGACGAAACACCCCTCCCCTTGCCGGCGTAGCCGGCAGGGGGAGGTCGGGAGGGGGTTGGCTTTTGGCTTGCAAGGCTCAAACGGCAACAGCAACAGCAAGAGCTACCCCTCCCCAGCCCTCCCCTGCGCCTTCGGCGCAAGGGAGGGAGTTCTCAACAACAGCAACCGGAACCCATACATGCAAGCCAACATCGTCGTACTGCCGGGTGACGGCATCGGCCCTGAAATCACTGCCGTCGCCGTCGACGTGCTCAAGGCCATCGCAACCCGGTTCGGTCACAGCTTCAGCTTCAGCGAACACGACATCGGCGGCATCGCCATCGACAATCACGGCGAGCCGCTACCGGCAGCCACGCTGGAAGCCTGCAGCAAGGCCGATGCGGTCCTGCTCGGCGCCGTCGGTGGTCCGAAGTGGTCCGATCCGAATGCCAAGGTGCGCCCGGAGCAAGGCCTGCTGGCCATCCGCAAGGCATTGGGCCTGTATGCCAACCTGCGCCCGGTGCGCACCCACCCGGCCGCGCTCAACGCCTCGCCGATCAAGCCCGAGTTGCTCAAGGACGTGGACTTCGTGGTGGTACGCGAGCTGACTGGCGGCATCTACTTCGGCGACAAGAGTCGCGATGCCGACAGCGCCAGCGACCTGTGCCGCTACACCGTGGTCGAGATCGAACGCGTACTGCGCAGCGCCTTCCGCCTGGCCCAGCAGCGCCGTGGCAAGCTCACCTCGGTGGACAAGGCCAATGTGCTGGAAACCTCACGCCTGTGGCGTGACATCGCCGCACGCATCGGCCGCGAGGAATTCCCGGACGTTGAGCTGGAACACCAGCTGGTCGACTCCATGGCCATGCACCTGATCGCCAAGCCGCGCGTCTACGACGTGATCGTCACCGAGAACATGTTCGGCGACATCCTCACCGATGAGGCCTCGATGCTGGCTGGCTCACTGGGCCTGCTGCCGTCGGCCTCGCTGGGCGAACAGGGCAAGGTCGGCATCTACGAGCCGATCCACGGTTCGGCACCGGATATCGCCGGCAAGGGTATCGCCAACCCCTATGCCACCATCTTGAGCGCGGCGATGCTGCTGCGTCATTCGCTGGGGCTGGAAGCCGAAGCTGCGGCCATTGAGCAAGCGGTCAGCACCGCACTCGACGGCGGTCACTTCACCGCCGACCTCGCCGCGCAGGGACAGGCGCTCACTACCCAGCAAGCCGGGCTAGCCGTACTTGCGCAGTTGAACTGATGTAACCGGACGCGGCCCTTGGCCGCGTCTTTTTTTTGCGGGCCGTTCCCGCTGGGTGGATACCACGCCGTTTCTTCATTGGACCTGTCGCTTCAGGTCCCGCATCAACAAAGGAATGACTTTGAACTACCGCACTCCCGACGACTTCCTGGCCTATGTGGCCAAGCGCGACCCCAACCAATCCGAGTTCCTGCAGGCAGTAAAGGAGGTGGCGCACAGCCTGTGGCCTTTCCTGCAGCAGAACCCGAAATACACGCAGTACGGGTTGCTGGAACGTCTGGTCGAGCCGGAGCGGGTCATCCAGTTCCGTGTCGCCTGGGCCGATGACAAGGGCCAAACCCACGTCAACCGTGCCTGGCGCGTGCAGCACAGCTCGGCGATTGGCCCATTCAAGGGTGGCATGCGTTTCCACCCCTCGGTGAACCTGTCCATCCTCAAGTTCCTGGCCTTCGAACAGACCTTCAAGAACGCACTGACCACGCTGCCGATGGGCGGCGGCAAGGGCGGCTCGGACTTTGATCCCAAGGGCAAGAGCGATGGCGAAGTGATGCGCTTCTGCCAGGCCTTGATGTTGGAGTTGTATCGCCACCTCGGCCCGGATACCGACGTGCCGGCCGGCGATATCGGCGTGGGTGCGCGCGAGGTCGGCTTCATGGCCGGCATGATGAAGAAGCTCAGCAATGACGCCTCCAGCGTGTTCACCGGCAAGGGCCTGGCCTTTGGCGGCAGCCTGATGCGGCCGGAGGCCACCGGCTTCGGCACGGTCTACTTCGTCGAGCAGATGCTGCATCACGCCAAGCGCCAGACCCACGGCGCCAAGGTGCTGGTCTCTGGCTCCGGCAACGTCGCCCAGTACGCGGCAATCAAGGCAAGCGAACTCGGCGCCAAAGTGCTGACCTTCTCAGACTCCTGCGGCACCCTGTACGCACGCGATGGTTTCGACGACACCGCCATACAGGATGTGATGGCGTTGAAGAACGAACGCCGTGGCCGCCTGTCCGAGCTCGGCGACGATGCACGCTTTGAATTCCTCGCCGACCGTCGTCCCTGGCATATCCCGGCCGACATCGCCCTGCCCTGCGCTACCCAGAACGAGCTGGATGAAACCGACGCACGCACCCTGGTCCACAACGGCGTGCTGTGCGTGGCCGAAGGCGCCAACATGCCGTCCACACTCGAGGCGGTGGATGTATTCCTGCAGGCCGGCACGCTGTACGCGCCAGGCAAGGCCAGCAATGCCGGCGGCGTGGCCACCTCAGGCCTGGAGATGAGCCAGAACGCGCTGCGCCTGTCGTGGCGCCATGCCGATGTCGACGAACGCCTGCATGTAATCATGAAAGAGATCCACGCAAACTGCGTGCATCACGGCGTGCGTGCCGATGGCAGCGTCAACTATGTCGACGGCGCCAACATCGCCGGCTTCGTCAAGGTCGCCGATGCGATGCTGGCACAGGGTCTTTACTGACCCATCCATAGTTGGAGCAGCTCGAGCACAACGGCACCTTCTGGTGCCGTTCTCTTTTGTGGAAGAAGCTTCGCGGCAACCCTAATTCCTCAAGGAGCATTGCGCGAGCGCTGTTGCCCCCGCTGTACAGGCGTAGCGCCATGCACAGGCAAACATCCCATATCCACGCGCGGTAGTTCGGCGAAGAGAATCTACTTATTCCCAAGCATTTGCTTCCTGAAACATTCCGGCTACATGAAGGTGGCTACATGGAGCTCATTCAACCGAATGGAGTCAGGAAATGGAGATTTCGCACGCAACTGCCCAGCAAGAAACGCACATCAACCGCTGGGCCGCAGATGATGCCGCCAGGGACAAGAACCTCTACGGCATCCAGATTCTCGAATGCGGGCAGAACCGCACCCTGAGGATCGACGCAGCAGGCGGCTCGCGCTGGGTAACCGACTTTCTTTCCAACAGCCCATTTGGGCTCAACACCCGCAGCGAAGTGTCGCGCGCCTCCATCGATGCGATCGATCAATTCGGCGCCCTGCATTCCAGCGTCGCAATGGCACGGGCACAGACCGCGTTGAGTGATGACATCAACCATCGCCTCGTCGCGATGAAGACCGGCGATTCGCAGGCACGTATCTATCCGACAACGCTGTCCGCCAATATCGCGGTAGCGGCCGGCTTCGCCGCTTCCGCAATCGATGCCACCGCCGTCGTCCACCCCAACGCCCATGCAACCGTTCATTTCGCGGTCAAAGGCGCGTTCGCAGCTAACCGCATCATTGTCAGCAGGAACACCGTCGCCGTCGCCAGCGCAGTGGCCGGCAGCTCGCGTCGGCCGGTTGTCGTCGTCGAGGATGGTCTCTATTCGATGGGCACCTTCGCTGACTTCAAGGGTTTGTCGCGTTTCCTCGATGAGACGCCCAGCGGCCTGTTGTGGCTGGACGATGCGCATTCGGTAGGCATGCATGGTCGCGACGGCCGTGGCAACGCGATGGAATCGCTGCAGCAGCATACGCAGCGCACCGTCGTCACCGGCTCGTTCGGGAAGGCGTTCGGTGCGGCCGGTGGATTCATGGTGGGTCCACGCACGTTTGTGGACAGCCTGCTGAAAGATTCCGTCGCTGACAGGTTCTCCTGCAACCTTGATGCATCGGCGCAGGGGGCGATTCTCGCGGCGATGAAGATCCTGGCAGTGCCGGAGGAGCACCTGCGCCTGACCTCGGCGCTCGGCGAACGTCTGGCGGCGCTGGACGGCCTGCTTGATGCCGCAGGCATCCTTACCGAGCAAGCCGGCACGTCCATCGCTTTCCGGGTCATTCCATGCGCCGATGCGGCCACTGCCATCGCCAGCGCGGACGCCCTGCTGAGCCGTCACGGCTTTATCACCACGCCCGTCTACTTTCCGACGATTGCACGCGGCCAAGGGGCAATTCGCGTGTCACTGTCCGCCGCGCATACACACGATGATGTGCGCCGGTTTGGCCTGTCAATCGCGACACTGTTGGCGACCAAGCCGGGCCACGCCCATGCACGCGCACGAGGAGCGCTTGCATGAACATCACCTGCCCGCCGCGCCACGACGCAACCACAAGCGCGAAGGCCACTACTTCGCGAACAAACCACGCCTTGGCGGTGGAATCACACTAGTGCGAACGCTGCTGCTGGGCATCTTCGCCAGTCTGCTGTCTGCCATCACCGCGTTGATCATCAGCGGCACCAGCGATGCCTTGATCAACCCGTTGTGGCTGTTGATGGCGCAGTTCCTCGCAGGCGCGGCGCTGAGCCCTGGCCGCATTCATCGCAGGGCGCCGCTGCAACTGCACGTTCGGCGCATGCTGGTCGGGCTGTGGGCCTTCGGCGCCTATTACTTCGCGCTAGCCTGGCCAGGTGCGAGTGCGATCGAGGCATCCATGCTGCTCAATGCCGCGCCCATCCTGGTGACCTTCCGCACGATGCGCGATATCCGCTCACGTGCTGGCGCGCTACTGGCATTCGCAGGACTGGCGTTGACCTTGCAGCCCGGCATGCAGGGTTTCAATCCCAAGGGCTCACATCTACTGGCGGCTTCGGCGGCATTGGCCTATGCCGGTTCGTTCCTGACGTTGGGCCAGCTCGCTGCAGCCGGTGAAAGCCCAGCCACCATCAACCGCATCTACAATCGCGGCGCAGGACTGACGACCCTGTTGTTGCTCGCCATCATTCGCCCGGCCTGGCCGGCACAGCTGTGGCCGGTTGTGGCAATCGGCCTGATCGCCGCCCTGCGCATCCAGGTCATCACCGTCGCCGCGCGCAGCCCACGTGATGCGACGCTGGTGTCGGTGCTGACCAATCTCGCGTTCTTCTGGCTTGCGCTGGCCGATGCCTATCAGGGCAACAGTTACGCCGCTCTCAAGTGGATGGGGCTGACCCTGGTTGCATGTGGTGTCGGCATGACACCGCTACGCAGACGGTCTTGACCTGGCATAGCCTGCTTCGCTGTCCTGCACGGCTCAGGCCAGCACCCGATTGCGGCCCTCGCGCTTTGCGCGGTACAGCTGCCTGTCCGCTGCTGCCAGCAAGGTGCGTCCGTCAGCCTGCCCCGGGCCCAAGGCCGCGACACCGATACTGACGGTGACACTGACGTCGGCATCCACGTCCTCGAAGCGCAGCCGTGCCAAGCGGATCCGCTGCTCCTGCAATGTCGCCACCGCCTCCTGCAGTGATATGCCGTGTATCACTACCAGGAACTCCTCACCGCCATGCCGCGCCACGAACTGCTCCTTGCCAAGCCGCAGCTGCAGCAGGCTGGCGATATCACGCAGCACCTGATCACCGGCATCGTGACCGTAGCGGTCGTTGACCTGCTTGAAGTGATCCACATCCACCAACGCCACGTTCAAGGGCGTGCCCTCGGAGCTGGCACGCTGCAGCGCCTGCTGCAGATAGGCGTCACCCGCACGCCGATTGGGCAGGCCAGTGAGCGGATCGTGCATCGCCTGATGCTCCAGGCGTTGCAACAGACTGGCACGCTCGGTGTCGGCCTGCTCCAGCGCGCGGTTCTTCTCGCTCAGTTCCTGTGTACGTGCGGCGATCTCGTTGCTCAAACGCCGCTGTCCGCGTCGATAGCTGGCCGCACGCCAACCTGCCAGCAACAGGATCAGGCCGAGTACGGCAATACCGCTCAGCCAGCGTACCCAAGGCCGTTGCCATAGCGGTGCGGCGATATCCAGATTCACCACCGCCTCGCCGCCCCGATTGGTGTTTTCCCAATCCAGTGGCAATGACATTGCCTGGATGCGCAGGCGATAGTTGCCTGGCGGCAGATTGGTATAGACCGCTTCGATGCGGCTGCCAGCGTCCACCCATTCGGCATCAAAGCCTTCCATCCGATAGCGGTAGCGCATCTTGTCCGGCGCCCGGAAGCCCAGCCCCGCAAAGGCGACGGCAATACGATCCACCCCGGCCGGCAGGGAATAGGCGCTGCGCACTGGCTGCGGTTCACCATCAATGACAACGCTTTCGATAGCGACCGGCAGCTTGCGGAAACGCGAATTTCCATCTACCCGCTGCGGTTCAATCACCGCCAGACCACCACCGGTGGGAATCAGCAACTCGCCTTCGCGCGTGAACCAACCTGCGGGCGATGAGGCACCATTGCTCTGGCTGCTCGGCATGCCATCGGTATGATCCAGCACCTGTACCGCGAGATGCGTGCGTGCGCCTGCAGCCACCGCGATCAAGTCACTGCGATCAAGCCGGAACACACCTTGGTTGCTGGACAACCATAGATGGCCAGCACCATCGCCGATCACCCGGAACACCTTGTCGCGCGGCAGTCCATTGCGATGGTCAAAAACGATGATATCCAGCCCGCGCTTGCGTAGCAGTCCGTGGTCGCTGGCAATCCACAGATCACCGTTGTCATCACCGAGGAAATCGAACACATAGCGTGCCGGGAAACCCGTCTCGGGCGACCACGCCTGCAGCTTGCCGTCCTTCTCGAAACTGGCCATGCCACCGTTGGTACCTACCCAGAGCACACCGGACGCGTCGCGGTACAGAGCATGCACCGTAAGGCCCGGCAAGCCTTCTTCCAGTCCATAGTGACGTAGATTGCCCTGCTGGTAGTGGAACAAACCCTCCGAGCTGCCTATCCACAGGCCGCCGTCGCTCTCGCTCAGCAGGCTGCGGATCAGCGGCTGTCCGGTGCCGGGCAATACGATCTGCTGCACGATACGACCAGCACCATCCAGGCGGAACACGCCTTGGTTGTAAGTGCCCGCCCACAACGCGTCGCCACGCGTGGCCAGTGCCAGCACCGATGCGTCGCGGCCAGTACCAGGCAACAACCGCACCGGACTGATCACATCATCACGCATGCGATTCAGGCCTTCGGAATGCCCGATCCAGACATCGCCGTTGTCAGACTGGATCAACACACGCACATAGTCAGAGCCCAGCCCGTCTTCGCTGTTCAAACCGCGCGCGGCGCCCTCATCGATGCGGAATAAACCATCAGTGCTGCCTGCCCAGACCAGACCTTCGCGATCAATCAACAGCGCGGGACTGACCTGACCGGAAACTGCGATCCGCTCGGTCTTGCCTGCTGCCAACCGCACCAATCGGCCAGCGGAAAGGCTCAGCCAAAGTGCACCCGCAGCGTCATGCCGCACAGCATCGACGCGTTCACCGCGCAGCAGATGTTGGCGCTGGCCATCGCCGTGCAGCCAATGAACGCCATCGTCGGCAGCAACCACCCAGCCGTTGTTGCCATCTTCGACCAGGTCGCGCACCACCCAGCCAGCGGTACCGTTCCACGCTGTCAGGCGGCCCTGCTGCACCCGGTAGACACCTTTTTCGGTGGCTACCAATACCGCGCCGTCCGCGCTCAGGCGTAGTGCGGTAACCGACACCTCGGGCAGCCCAAGCATGCCGCCAGCATCGAGCAGTTGCCCCGAGGGCAGCAAACGCAACAGTTTTTCCTTGGCTGCAATCCATAGGTCACCGGAAGAATCCCGCAGCAATGCATTGACCGATAGATGCCGTGCATCGGCACCGCCAAGCGCCTCCCAGCGCCCGCGGTGATAGCGGTAGACGCCATCGGAAACCGTGCCGAACAACATCGCTCCGTCGGCCTCGGGCAGGATGCTGAGCACACCGGACAGCTCAACCCCGGGCGTGTTCTGGCGATCAAATACGGTAAAGCTGCGCCCATTGAAGCGGACCACGCCTTCCCAGGTGCCCAGCCAGATGAAGCCGTCACTGCCCTGTGCCACCGACTGCACCAGGTTGTGCGGCAGGCCCTGCTCCATGCCCCAACCGGCCACGGTATGCCGCGAGGCCTGTGCCAGCGGCAAGGTGGTGGCCCATAGCAATGCTGTTACGAGCAACGCGCACAGCTCAGCTGCCAGCCGGTTCCGGCCTGCAAACAATGCAACTGTGGCGTCAGCAATGCTCTGGCGTCTGTACAAACCCGCCTCCGCAGGTCGCGCCGACTCCCCCGTCGACGCGCCAATCTACCACTTCAATCGTGAAATCCGTCGCCGTTTCTTACGGCAGGCGCAAAAGCCAGCCGTGGCGGCGACGGATCACAGTTGCTCCCTCAGTGACTGGCCTCGTCCGGGCGCACCCGGAACCAGGCCGCATACAGCGCCGGCAGGAACACCAGGGTCAGCACCGTACCAACGATCAGTCCGCCCATGATCGAGATCGCCATCGAGCCGTAGAAGGCACTGCGCGACAGCGGGATCATCGCCAGCACCGCCGCCAGTGCGGTCAGCACGATCGGCCGGAAGCGGCGCACGGTGGCATCGATGATGGCGTGCCAGCGGTCGTGGCCGGCGTCGATGTCCTGCTGGATCTGATCGATCAGGATCACCGAGTTGCGCATGATCATGCCGGCCAGGGCGATCGTGCCCAGCATCGCCACGAAACCGAACGGGGCCTGGAACAGCAGCAGGAACCAGGTCGCGCCGATGATGCCCAGCGGTGCGGTGATGAACACCATCGCCGCCCGCGAGAAGCTGCGCAGCTGCACCATCAGCAAGGTCGCCACCACCACCAGGAACAACGGCATGCCGGCCTTGATCGAATCCTGGCCGCGTGCGGAGTCCTCCACGGTGCCGCCGGTTTCCAGCAGGTAGCCGCTGGGCATGGCGGCGCGGATCTCTTCCAGGGTCGGCACGATCTGCTCGACCACGCCCACCGGTAGCATGCTGTCGCCGATATCGGCACGCACGGTGACGGTCGGCAAGCGGTCGCGGTGCCAGATGATGCCGTCCTCGAAGGCGTACTCCAGCTTGGCCACCTGTGACAGCGACACCGATTTGCCGCTTGCAGTCGGGATGGCCAGGCTGCCCAGCATGTCCAGGCGCGCACGTTCGTCATCCGGGCCGCGCAGCAGCATGCCGATCTGGCGGTTGCCTTCGCGGTAAGTGCTCACGCTCATGCCCGACAGCGAACTGGTCAGGAACTGCGCCAGCTGCGCGCTGCTAACGCCCAGTACGCGGGCACGGTCCTGGTCCACGACCAAGCGCACTACCTTGCTCGGCTCGCTCCAGTTGAGGTTGACGTTGGTGGTATGCGGGTTCTGCCGCACCTTCTCCTGCACCTGCGCGGCAATCGCCTGCACCCGCTCGATATGCTCGCCGGAGATGCGGAACTGCACCGGGTAACCAACCGGCGGGCCGTTCTCCAAGCGGGTCACGCGCAGCTGCACGTCACCGAACTTCGGCACCACTTCTTTCAACAGCCAATCACGCAGCTGTTCGCGTGCCTTGGTGTCTTCGGCCAGCACCACGTACTGGGCGAAGTTGGTGGCCGGCAGTTGCTGGTCCAAGGGCAGGTAGAAACGCGGCGAACCGTTGCCGACGTAGCCGACGAAATTGGCCACGCCCTTGTGCCCCTTGATCAGCGCTTCGAACTTCTGCGCCTGCGCCTGGGTGGCGGTCAGCGATGCGCCTTCGGCCAATTCGATATCCACCATCAATTCCGGCCGGGTTGAATCCGGGAAGAACTGCTGCGGCACGAAGCGGAAGATCACCAGCGAGAACACGAACAAGCCCGCCGTGGCCAGGATCACCAGCCAGCGACGGCGCAGGCAGGCATCCAGGAAGCCGCGGAAGCGCTGGTAGAACGCGCTCTTGTACGGGTCGTGGTCGTGCGCCAGTTCCTTGGGCTTGATCACGTTGGCCAGTGCCGGGTTGCGGTCGGCCCAACGCAGGCGCATGGCGCGCCAACGGCCGGCGATGCTACCCGGCCTGGGCGGCTGCGGGTTGTGCAGGTCCGGCAGCATCTTGTCGCCAAGATACGGAATGAACAGCACCGCAGCGATCCACGACACCACCAGGGCGATGGTCACCACCTGGAACAGCGAACGCGTGTACTCGCCGGTGCTGGATGCGGCCGTGGCAATCGGCAGGAAGCCAGCCGCAGTGATCAAGGTGCCGGTCAGCATCGGGAAGGCGGTGGATGTCCAGGCAAAGCTGGCCGCGCGCAGGCGGTCATAGCCCTGCTCCATCTTGGTGGCCATCATCTCCACCGCGATGATCGCGTCATCCACGAGTAGACCCAGCGCCAGCACCAGGGCGCCGAGCGAGATCTTGTGCAGGCCGATGTCCAATTGATGCATGACGAAGAAGGTCATCGCCAGCACCAGTGGGATCGACACCGCCACCACCAGGCCGGTGCGCCAACCCAGCGAGAAGAAGCTCACCAGCAGCACGATCACGACTGCTTCGGTCAGCACCTTGACGAACTCACCCACCGATTCCTTCACTGCATGCGGCTGGTCGGAGACCTTGCGCAGCTGCATGCCGGCCGGCAGCGTCTTCTGCAGTTGCTCGAACTCGCTGTCCAGGGTCTTGCCCAGTTTGAGGATGTCGCCGCCGCTCTTCATCGCCACCGCAATACCGATGGCGTCCTCGCCCATGAAGCGCATCTTGGCCGAGGCCGGATCGGCGAAGCCGCGTTTCACTTCCGCGATATCGCCCAGACGCACGGTGCGATCACCGGCCTGGATGGGGAAGTTACGGATGTCTTCGACCGAGGTGAACTGACCGGTCACGCGCAGCTGCACGCGATCAGTCGGGGTCTCGAACCAGCTGGCCGGCGCAATCGCGTTCTGCTGCGCCAAGGCCTGCTGTACCTGCTGCATCGACACGCCCAGCGTGGCCAGCTTGGTATTGGACAGCTGGATCCACACCTTCTCGTCCTGCAGGCCGAGCAGATCGACCTTGCCCACGTCATCCACGCGCTGCAGCTGCAGCTGGATACGATCGGCGTAGTCGCGCATCAGCGCATAGTCGAAGCCCTTGCCGGTCAACGCATAGATGTTGCCGAAGGTGTCGCCGAACTCGTCGTTGAAGAACGGCCCGATCACTTCGGCCGGCAACTGCGAATGGATGTCGCCAACCTTCTTGCGCACCTGGTAGAACAGCTCGGGCACGTCCTTGGACGGCATCGAATCGCGCGCCATGAAGATCACCTGCGACTCACCCGGGCGCGAATAGGCCTGGATGAATTCGAACTCGCCGGTGTTCATCAGCGCTTTTTCGATCGGCTCGGTGACCTGCTTGGACACCTGCTCGGCGGTGGCGCCGGGCCACATGGTCTGCACCACCATCGCCTTGAAGGTGAACGGCGGATCTTCCGACTGCCCAAGGTGCTTGTACGACCAGGCACCGATGATCGCCATGGCGATCATCATGAACAACACCAGCGGGCGGTTAGCGAGCGCCCATTCGGAGAGGTTGAAGCGTTTCACGCCTCACTCCCCTTTTCAGCGCGGATCCAGCGCCGCTCGGCAGTGCCGCGAGCGTCAGCCCCCATCCCGTTCCCTTCCCCCGCCGGGGGAAGGGCGAAGGTGTCGCACATATAAGATTTCGACAGGCTCATCGCGAGCCCTCCGACGCAGCCTTCTTCGGTGCGCCAAGTTCGATGGGCCGGTTGCTGCGATCCACGGCCGTCACCGGCTGGCCCTCGCGCAGCAGATGGCCGCCAGCGGCAACCACCCAGTCTTCAGCCTTCAAACCCGATAGCACCGGCACGCTTTCCGGGCCATAGGCACCCAGCGTCACCGCGCGCGCCTGCAGCTTGCCATCGGCCGGGTTCACAACCCATACGCTGGCCTGCTGTGGCTGCTTGCCAGCCTGCACTGCAGCCAGCGGCACACTCATCACACCGTTCTTGCCGTGGGCGGCGAATACGCGCGCGCTCTGGCCCAGTTCAACGGCCTCCAGCGCATCGGCCGCCAGGCTGACCCGCGCAGCATAGGTACGCGCCTGCGGATCAGCCGCCGCAGCGATCTCGCGGATGTTGCCCGACAGCCGCTTGCCCTCCTGGTTCCACAGCTCGACCTCGACCTCCTGGCCCACGCTGAAATCACGGATGGCACTTTCCGGCAGCGCAATGGCAACTTCGCGCGCACCATCGGCGGCCATCGTATAGATGGTCTGGCCGGCAGCGACTACCTGCCCGGCTTCGGCTTCACGGGTGGCGATCATGCCGCCTTCCGGTGCATGCAGCTGAGCGTAGCCGGACTGGTTGCGGGCGACATCGAGATTGGCTCGCGCAGCATCGGCCTGGGCTTGGGCGGCCTTCAGCGCAGCGGTCTGCGCGTCCAACGCCGACTGGCTGACCAACTGCTGGCTGGCCAGCGCCTGATAACGCTTGTGCTCATCGCGCGCGCGCACCAGATCCGCCTCGGCGGCGGCGAACTGGGCCTGCGCCGCACGCGCCTGCAGGTTGTAGTCGGCCACATCGAGCTCGGCCAGCAGCTGGCCCTTGTTCACCCGCTGGCCGGCATCGACCTCACGTCGCAGCAGCTTGCCGCCAACGCGGAACGACAGCGCGGTTTCCTCGCGGGCCCGTACCTCGCCGGGATAGGCACTGATTGCCATCCCGCCATTGCCGGACGGGTGCTCCACCAGCACGGGCACGGCGGGTACAGCGGCGGTTTCGGGCTTGCCGCAGGCAACAAGCAAGGGCAAGAACAGGCAACAACCAATCCAGCGCAGGGTGTTCATAAGTAGGGTCGCGAACGCAAGGGGAGAGAGATGGCGGGGTTTCACCGCCATTACTAAACGCGTCGGTATAGTATAAATATCGAACCAGCTGGTCTAGTATTACCTGATGTCACCGAAAAAACCCTCCCCAGCGTCCGCCGCAGCGGCGCCACGCAGCTCAGGTCCGGGTCGCCCCAAGGACCTGGGCAAGCGCGCGGCCATCCTGGACGCGGCCAAGGAGCTGTTCATCGAGCAGGGTTTCAACGGCGTCAGCATGGACGAAATCGCTGCCCGTGCCGGCGTCTCCAAACTCACGGTCTACAGCCATTTCGGCGACAAGGACACCTTGTTCAGCGAGGCGATCCAGGCCAAGTGCGTGGAAATGATGCCGGACGAGTTGTTTGTCACTGATAACGAGGCACCGCTGCGCGGCCAGCTGCTGGGCATTGGTCATGCCTTTTTCACCCTGATCAGCAGCGATGCGGCCATCGCCACCCAGCGCATGATGATGACCCCGGACACCGACGACCGGGTCCGGCAGATGTTCTGGCAGGCAGGCCCGGCCCGTACCGAAACCGCCTTGGCTGAGTTCCTCGGTGCCCGCGTTGCCCGCGGCCAGCTGGCCATTGACGACCTGGCCTTGGCCTCGCGACAGTTCTTCTGCCTGATCAAAGGCGAAGTCCATGCGCATATGATGTGTGGCCTGTGCGCCGCCCCGGATCAGCTCAACGCCGACGTGCATATTGCCGCCAGCGTTGATTTCTTCCTCCGGGCCTACGCCCCGCGCCAGCAAGCTGAATGAACCGGAGGTGCGAATGACTTCCGGCACTGCGTCCAACGCGGCCCTCGCCGCAATGTTGGGCCCGTACTTTGTGTCTGGTAACCGGTAAAATGGCCGGCCCACTGCGCTGGAATGATGAGCTTCCCATGACGATCGATTACTCCCACGTCCGCGAAATGATGGTTGAACAGCAGATCCGGCCCTGGGATGTGCTGGAAGTCCGCGTGCTGGACGTGCTGGCCCGCCTGCCGCGCGAGGCGTTTGTCGCCGAATCGCACCGTGCCCTGGCCTATGCCGATATCGAGCTGCCGCTGGGTCATGGCCAGAAGATGATGAAGCCGGTCATCGAAGGCCGTACCTTGCAGGCGCTGGATCTGCAGCCGACCGACGAAGTGCTGGAAATCGGCACCGGTAGCGGCTTCCTGAGCGCCTGCATGGGCGAACTGGCCCGCGAAGTGCTGAGCCTGGAAATCCAGCCGGAGCTGGCCGAGCGTGCCCGCCAGAACCTGGACGCCGCCAAGCTGGGCAGCAATGTCCGCATTGAAGTGGCCGACGGCCTGAATTGGCAGAGCCAGCGTCAGTTCGACGCCATCTGCATCACCGGTGCGGTAGAAACCGTTCCAGTGGAACTGCTGAAGCTGCTGCGCAGCGGCGGCCGCCTGTTTGCCATCCGCGGCGTCTCGCCGGTGATGGAAGCGGTGCTGGTCCAGGCCGACGGCAGCATTGCCTCGCTGTTCGAAACCGATCTTGATTATCTGCAGGGCGCTGCGCCCGCACCGCAATTCCAACTCTAAAACCGTCCAAGGAAGCCGCAATGATCCGCCGATCCCTCACCCTTGCGCTGGCAGTCGCTCTCACTCCGCTGACTTCCCATGCCGCCGACCTGTTGCAGGTCTACGAAATGGCCCGCAACGGTGACACGCAGCTGGCTGCGGCTGAATCCACGCGCCTGATCAACAAGGAAGGCCAGGTGCAGGCACGTGCCGCGTTGCTGCCGCAGATCGGCGGTGAGGCTTCCTTGAACCGTACCCGCACCAGCTACGACGACATCAGCGGCAGCTCGACCTCCAAGAGCCGCAGCTACGGCATCAACGGCAGCCAGACCCTGTTCAACTGGAGCCAGTTCGCCAACCTGCGTGCACAGCGCGACGTCAGCAAAGCTGCCGATTTCGACCTCGACTCGGCCAACGACGAACTGGTAGTGCGTACCGCGGCCACCTATTTCAATGTGCTGGTCGGCATTGAATCGCTGACCGCTGCCGAAACCAATGAAGCCGCTGCCAAGAAGCAGTTCGACTACGCCGACAAGCGTCTGGAAGTGGGTCTGGCACCGATCACCGACGTGCACGAAGCGCGCGCCCAGTACGACCAGGCCCGTGCCGATACCATCCTGGCCCGCAATGCTCTGGAAGACGCCTACCAGGCGTTGACCGAACTGACCGGCCAGCCGGTACGCGACTTGCGCGGCCTGCCGGCCGACTTCCGCCCGGAAGTGCCGGCTAACCGCGGCAACGTTGACCAGCTGGTCGCCGATGCGGTCTCACGCAACCCGGCGCTGAAGTCGCAGGAACTGCAGGTCAGCGCTGCCGAGTCCAATGTGTCTGCTGCACGCGGCGGCCACTACCCGACCTTGTCGTTGGGCGGCAGCTGGGGCAAGAACGCCCGCTGGGGTGACAGCACCGGCAGTGGCACTGCAGTCCCGGATGCCACTACCAACTCGATCGGCCTGACCCTGAACGTGCCGATCTTTGCCGGTGGCGCCACCCAGTCCGGCGTGCGCCAGGCGCTGGCCCGTCGCGATATCGCTCAGGACACCTTCGAGCAACAGAAGCGTGCCCTCGACCGCAACACCCGCAATGCCTACCAGGCTCTGGTTGCCGGTATCAGCGAAGTGGAAGCGCGTCGCCTGGCCGTGGTTTCGGCACAGAGCGCCTACGATGCCTCGCAGGTTGGCCTGGAAGTCGGTACCCGTACCGTGCTGGACGTGGTGCAAAACCAGAAGACCCTGTTCCGCGCCCAGGTGGACTACGCGCAATCCCGTTACAACTTCCTGCAGTCCCGCCTGCAGCTGAGCCAGGCCGTTGGTGATCTTGAAATCAACGAAATCCAGGACATCAACCGCCTGCTGACGGTGGATGCGAGCTCAAAGCTGTAAAGCAATCCGCAGTAATAGGTAGCTACAAAAAACGGGCCCCTTGGGGCCCGTTTTTTATGGATAGATGAAGCACGTCCCAGCAAGCGAAAGGGTCCATCCACCGACCGGGTATTGATAGGAGAACGTTACAAAACTGCTGATCAGGTTCCCCCCTAGTCGCGCGCAGGCAATGCCCGCCATCTGGTTTGCATCGGAGACCGCCGCTGCATAGGTAGCGCCCACACCCTGAGCCGTCACATACCCGTATGAAGCAGACGCGGGAGCAGAGAAAGCGCCCAAGGCCGTAGCCAGGACACCGACTACCAGCAGCTTTGGGGAAATGTTCATAGACATCGCAAATTCTCCTAGATCGCTGCGAAACTGCAGCGAAATCATGATCCGGCAAAGATTCCGGACATGGCGTGGCAACACTCCGGACACAAAATCCTCGGTAGCGGCACCCTTCAATATCGCCGCCGGCAGAGTAGTCCAGCCAGGCGTAGCGCCACAGGAAACAGAGCTATGCAGATCTTTCCGGCTCTGCGCGGAAGCCCCTTGGCCCCACTGGGCATACCCTTGCCATCCCCCGACACTGCTCATTTGTGGGAGCGGTGCAAGCCGCGAAGCAGGGGCATCATCAGATGGCACAGGAACCAAGGGCTTCAGCAACGTCAGCTTGGCGGCTGACGCCGCTCCCACAGACAGTCGCCAGCACCATTGCACCGGGTAAGCAGCTACGCAGCGGACTCACTAGGAGGCGGCAACTGCGGCGTGATCAATGCAATCGTATGCTCCAGCGCGCCACGGCCATTGGCGACCAGCGCGCGTCCGGCCTGCACCATGCGCCCGCGCTCGGCTTCGTCCTGCAATAGACGCGACACGGCCGCACCCACCTCGTTCGCATCAGCACAGATGCACACTGCACCAGCCTCTTCCATCCGTCGCGAGATCTCGGCGAAGTTGTGCAGGTGCGGCCCGGTAACCGCCGCCGTACCCATCGCCGCCGGCTCCAGCAGATTGTGACCACCGATGGCCTGCAGACTGCCGCCGACGAATGCCACCTGTGCGCAGGCATAGAACGCCATCAACTCACCCAGCGTGTCGATCACGAATACCGCCGCATCCGCACCCGGCCATTGCTGCGCCTTGCGCGTCGCCACGCGCCAGCCCGGCTCGCGCGCCAAGGCTTCGACCTTGGCAAAGCGCTCGGGGTGACGCGGTGCCCACAGCAGCAAGGCATCCGGATGCTGCTGCAACAAGCGCGCATGGATTTCGATCACCGCCTGTTCTTCGCCTTCGTGGGTGCTGGCGGCAATCCAGATCGGTCGCGTCGCCGCCACGTGCTGGTGGAACGCCTGCAGCAGCAATGTCGGGTCCGGCGGATGGATATCGAACTTCAGATTGCCCAAGGCCTGGACCTGCTCGGGCATTGCCCCCAGCTCGATGAAGCGGTCAGCATCGGCCTGCGACTGCGCAGCCACACACGTGACCGTGCGCAGCGCACGCCCCACCAGCGCCTTCAACGCCCGGTAGCCCTTAAGCGATCGCGCCGACAGGCGGGCATTGAGGATGTAAACCGGAACGCCGCGATCGCGGCAACCGAACAACATGTTCGGCCACAACTCGGTCTCCAGAATCAGCGCCAGGCTGGGCTGGAAGTGGCCCAGAAAACGGCTGACGCTGCCGGGCACGTCATAGGGCAGATACACATGATCGACCGCATCGCCCCACAGCGCGCGCACCCGCTGCGAACCGGTCGGTGTGATGGTGGTGATGATCCAACGGATATCCGGCCGCTGCGCACGCAAGGCATTGACCAGCGGCGCGGCCGCGTTGACCTCGCCCACCGACACCGCGTGCAACCAGACCCGCGGCTGGCCACCACTTTCCGGGTAGGAGGCATATCGCTCGTCCCAGCGCTGGAAATACTCGCGCACGCGGAACCCGCGCCACACCAAGTGGTACACAGTGATGGGCAGCAACAGATAGAGCACGACGGAATAGATGCCGCGCAGCAAAAATTCGATTGGATCCTTACGCATCGGCGAAGGATACGGGAGAACGCCGGAACTGCGTGAAACGAAGGGCTGCCAACCGAGCTGCCGCGCCGCCTTCGCTTCGCCTCCCCCTTGCCGCACAGCGCAGCGGAGGATCCAGGAAGGCTGCCCTTGCTTGCCCTCCTTCCCTCTGCGCGCCGCGCGGGGGAGGATTGACGAGGGGTGCCTTTGCATTTGCCCTTGCTTGTTCGCCTTCGCCTCCAGAGCCCCGCCCCCAAGCCTCCACATCCCCACCCACTCCAGCAAACCCTGCCGTGCTCCTGCGGTCACTCGCGTGGCTTAGAATCGACCCATGTCCGATTCACCCTCCACCGCCACCCGGCCCTCGCTGCTGCAGCCACGTCATTGGCCCACCTTTGCCTGGCTTGGCATCGCCTTCATTGCCGCGCGCCTGCCATGGACGCTGCAACGCGCCCTCGGCCGCGGCATTGGCTGGCTGGCCCTGCATCTGGCCCGCAGCCGCCGCCATGCCGCCGAGGTCAACCTCAAACTGTGCTTCCCGGAGCAGGACGAGGCCTGGCGGCAACGCCTGCTGCGCGACAGCTTCGACGCACTCGGTGTTGGGATATTTGAATTTGCCCGCGCCTGGTGGGGCAAGATCGACGTGATCCGCCCGCAGGTGGAATGGGAAGGGCTGGAGCATCTCAAGGCACTGCAGGCCGAAGGCCGCGGCGTGCTGCTGGTGTCAGGCCACTTCATGACCCTTGAAATGTGCGGCCGCCTGCTCTGCGACCACGTGCCGCTGGCGGGCATGTACCGCAAGTACCGCAATCCGGTAATGGAATGGGCGGTGAAGAGCGGCCGGCTGAAGTACGCCTGCGCGATGTTTGCCAACGAAGACATCCGCGCCACCGTGCGTCATCTGAAAAAAGGCGGCTTTCTCTGGTATGCACCGGATCAGGACATGCGCGGCAAGGATTCGGTGTTCGTGCCGTTCTTTGGCATGCAGGCCTCCACCATCACCGCCACCCACCAGTTCGCGCGGATGACCGGTTGTGCCGTGGTGCCCTACTTCCATCGGCGCGAAGGCAGTGGCTATGTGCTGAAGATCGCACCGCCCCTACCCGATTTCCCCACCGACGACGCGGTTGCAGATACCGCCCAGGTCAACGCGTCCATCGAACAGATGGTGCGCGAAGCGCCTTCGCAGTATCTGTGGATCCACCGCCGCTTCAAACGGCAGCCCGAAGGCCGCAGTCACTTCTACGACTGAAGCGGCTGCCGGCTCAGTTGTTGCGCTCGTTTGGCTCGGCCAGCAGGGCGCCGGCGTACAGCGCCGCCAGCAGCACCGTCAGCCCACCCCAGAAGGCGGAATAGAACGCCAGGTGGGTATTGAGTGGGAATACCGTTACCGCCAAGGCCAGCGCCGCAGGACGCGCCCGATCACGCGCCTGCGGACCCGAGTAGATCCAGGCGCGCAGCGCCATCGCTGCGCCGGCAATCCACAGCAGCAGCCCAAGCACACCGGTCTCGGCGAGGATCTCCAGCACGACCTGGTGGGCGTGCAGGGCCGGGCCTTCGCCCCAGACAGGATTTTGGCCCGGGTCCGGATTGCAGCCTGGATAGGCATCACGGAAACCGCGCGCACCAACGCCATTGATCGGGTGCTCGCGCACCATGCACAGCGCTGCGGACCAGATCTGACTACGCCCGGACAGTGCCTCATTGACGCCGCTCGCGCCTCCGTTGAACGCCATCGCGGTACGCGCAAAACGCTCACGCACCTGCGCCGAACCCGCTGCCAATGCACCAATGCCGACAACACCAGCCAACATCACCAGCAGCATCCATTTGGCCCCCAGCAGACGCCAACCGGAAATCAGCAGGACCAGCGCATAGGTAATCAGCGAAGCGCGTGAACCGGCAAGCACCAGCACCACGCCGACTGCAGCGGCGCTCAGCAACCAGCCCCAACGCCCAAAGCGTGCGCCGATAAAAAACAGCAGGAATGGCGACAGACTGGCCAGCACCTGCCCGAATTTCAGATTGCATGGCCCGAAGATGCCGGGCAGGCGATCGGCCGCGGCAACTTCCTGCACAGTGCACAGGCCGTGCCCACTACTCAGCCATTTGAGCTGATCCAGGCCCCAGAACAAAGGGCTGGTTCCAATACCCGCCTGCAGCAGTGCATCAAGCGTCCATAGCGCGGTGACCACTGCCAGGCCCGTAAAGGTGGTGTTGCGTCGCTGGCTTGTACCTACCGCTATCGCCACCAGCCACATGAAAGGCAGGTAGCGCAGCCCAGCGGCGACCTTGCTCCAGACTTTGCCCGGATCCTCCGCGCCTACCGCCGAGCCAAGCTGCGGCAGCCAGTACGCACAGAACAGGACGCTTGTCAGTGCCAAGGCTGGCACGCCCAACAGGCTGCGGATGCCGTCACCCTCTTTCAACCGCAACAGCAACAAGCGCAGCACGGTGAACAAGGCGCCCAGCACCAGCACCGACTCGGCGATGCCAGGCAAGGGCAACAAGGCGACGTACGTGACCACCCAGATCGGCGCCCACCAGCCCGCCTGCCGTGGCGTCGCTACATAAGACTGATCAGTTACCGAGTTCTGCATAGACATCCAGGGTCGCACGCTGCATGGACTGCAACGTATAGGGAATTCGTCGTGGAAGCGACGGTGGGTTCTGCAGCAACTGCAGCACGCTTTGCGTCAACTGCTGCTGGTCAGCGTGTACGACAGCACCGGATGGTTGCAGCTGGCTGAGCAACTCGCCCACCCCTCCATGGTTCCATCCAACTACCGGGCGACCCACCGACAGCGCTTCCAACACGGTGCGGCCGAATGCTTCCGGCTTGTCCGACAACTGCAGCACCAAATCGCTGGCAGCGTAAGCCTCGGCAATACGATTGGTGGGTTCACTCAGCACGACTTGATCGGCTACGCCCAGCGTCTGCGCCAGCTGTTCCAGCTCGCGCACATAGGCTTCGCGGCCGGGCTCACGGACGCCTGGCATCCACAACACCGCCAGCTGGCCTTCGCGTTGCAAGGCTGCCAGCAGCTGCACGGCATGCGCATGCCCTTTGAGCCGCGTCCCACGCCCCGGCAGCAGCAACAACGGCGCCGTCCCAGTCAGTTGCGGATGTTGCGCGCCCACGGCTAGACGTGGGCGGCGGTCGCTACGCTCCACGCGCGGAAACTGGGCCACGTCCACGCCGCGAGGTATTACCCGCAACTTGGCGGGGTCGGTCTGCCGGTAGTGCTCAAGCAGATAGTCACGCACGGTCTGCGATACGCAGATAACCCGTTCACCACTGGCCATGATGCCGCTGTAGCGACCAGGCGAGTTCAGCCCGTGCATGGTGGTCATCCAGTGCGGACGCTGGCTCGCTGGCATGCCACGCAGCGCATACCAGCCCAGCCAGGCCGGCAGACGCGAACGTGCGTGCACGATGTCGGCGCTGGTTTCGCTGAACAGACGCCGCAGCGACGCCACGTGACGCAGGGTCAGCAGCGACTTGCGGCCGATATCCAGGGTCAGATGCTCAGCACCGCTGTCCAACAGCGGCTGCAGCAGGCGCCCGCCCGCGGACACGACAATGGCCCGGTGACCGGCAGCCACCAGTGCCGCAGCAATTTCCACAGTTGAACGCTCGACGCCGCCGGAATGCAGCGCCGGCAGCAACTGCACCACCGTCAAACGGCGCATCGGTCAGCGATCAGTCGGCCAGTACGAATACCGAACCGCAATACGGGCAGGCAGCCTCGCCATTGGGTTCGTTCTCGATCGGTAGGTAAACCCGCGGGTGCGAGTTCCACAGCGCCATTTCCGGCGTCGGGCAGCTCAGCGGCAGGTCAGCGCGGTGCACGGTGTAACGCTTCTCGGCGTTGGCGGGCGCGGTGGCGGTATGGCTCATGGCGTCATTCACAAAAAAACCAGGTCCGCGCAATTCTAGCAGCGCCGGACCGATGCGGCCGCGTCAATGCAGCGCGGGCAGCAAAAAGCCGGTTACGACCCGCGGTGACAGGGGCAGCCCTCCCCTGCCCTGCTCCCGGGTTCGGCCTGAGCTGAGCGGGCAGCGCCCCTGCCGGTCACAACAGCCGCTGCGGCCCGCCACCAACGCTGAGCAGTCGATTGCTCTCAGCAACGGGGCGGCAGCTGACCGCCCCGATGCCCGGTGCTTGAAGCCGCTGTTACTTGAAGTCACCGGCGGCAAACACGCTCAGCCGCTCGGGCTTGAGGTGTTTGCGGATGGCAGCATTGACCTGCTCCACCGTCAGCGCCTGGTAGGCGGCATCACGCTGCGCCTCAAAGGTCATGTCGCGGCCGTAGTAAAGGTGGTCGCTCAACAATCCGGCGATGGCACCATCGGCCGCCCGTGACTGCTCACGCGCCACCTTCTTTTCAGCCACTGCACTGCGCAGCTCCGCCACGCTGATGCCGTCGGCAACCAACCGAGCCAGCTCCTCTCGCAGTGCGGCCTCCAGCTTGCCCATGTTTTCCGGCGCTGCGATGGCCTGGATAGTCAGGTTGCCATTGTCATCACGGCCTATGCGACTTTCGTCGGCACTCAGCCCGGCACCAACGTTGTAACTCAGGCCGTCCTTCTGGCGGATGCGTTCGGCCAGACGCGCCTTGAGCGGATCACCACCGAGGATGCCAACGGCGATGTTCAACGCAGGAAAGTCCGCATCGGCCAGATTGATCGAGATGTTCTGCCGCGCCAGCAGCACCGCATTGGGCTTGTCCGGGGTAGCGAAACGCTCGTTCGTTGCAGCGACATCGCGGTAATGGGTGCTGATCGGCGCATAGGCCTTGGGCGACTTCCAGTCGGCGAACAGGGCCTGCAACTCCGCCTTCATTGCCACCGGATCAAAATCGCCCACCACCGCGATCTCACCCACCGCTGTGCCGTAGAAGTCCTGATGATAGGCACGCACGTCCTCCAGCTTGACTGCCTTCACCCGCGCCAGCGACTCATCGATCGACTGCACGTGCAGCGGGTGCCCGACCGGCCACGGATCGAAATACTGGCTCAGCGCCAGCGACGCCAAGGTACCCGGCTCCTTGCGCTGGAACTCCAGCCCGGTGACCGCCTGCAGCCGCAACTGCTCGAACTCGGCCTGCGGGAATGCCGGGTGGCGCAGCACGTCGGCGGCCAGCCGCAGGGCTTCGGCCAAGGTCTCGCGCTTGCCGCTGAGGCCAATGCTGGCGGCTTGCATTCCACCATTTACTTGCGCCCGGGTGCCGAGCGCATCGAAGCGGGCAGCGATCTGAGCACGATCCAGGCGCTGGCTTCCCATCATCAGCATTGGCCCAACCCAGCTACCAGCTTCACTACGGCCAGTGATGGCCTGCTCGTCAGCAAACCGGAACGTGGCTGTGAACGTCACCGTCTGCCCGCGATTACGCTTGGGCAGCAATGAAACCCGCAAGCCATCGCCTATGACAAAACTCTCGGTACGCGCCGCGATGTTCTCCACGCTTGGATCAAACGCCTCACCTGCGCTGACCGCGGCGCGGCCTTTGTAGCCATCCACCAGCGTCGCAATTGGCGGCGCGACCGGAATCACCGCGCGGTCCGGCGCGGCGGTAGGTACGAAGCGGCCCAAGGTACGGTTCTGCGGCTTCAGATAGGCCGCTGCGACACGGTTCACATCGGCAGCAGTCACTCCCTCGATCGCGTCACGCTGCACAAACAGCAAGCGCCAATCACCTGCGGCTTGGTATTCGGACAAGGCCATCGCCATTGCGTTGACATCGCTGGCGCGCTTTTCAACCGCGTTGCCGATGCGCTGCTTGGCGGCATTCACTTCCGCTTCGGTGACCGGTGTCGCAGCGATCGCTTCAGCCTGCTTCAACAACTCGGCCGCTGTCTTGTCCGGGTCTCCGTCCTTGGGTACCGCCGACAGCAGGGTGAACAAACCCGGATCATGCAGGGTTTCACTACTGGCGCCGGCAAATGCCGCCAGCTTGGTTGCCATCAACGCTTTGTACAGGCGCCCGTTGGGGTTGTCGCCGAGCACGTTACCCAACACTGCCAGCGGCGCGCTGTCAGCCTGCGCCAGCGCTGGAACGTGGTAGCTGGCAGCAACCAAGGACAGATCGCTGCTACGGCGCACGCTTACTTCGCGCTCACCGTCCTGCACTGGTTCCACGGTGTGGAATACGGGCATGGTCCGCGCGGGTCTTTTCAACGGTACGAAATGTGCAGCAACCCGCGCCAGCACCTGCTCGCTGTCGATGCGGCCAGCGATGATCAGCAATGCGTTGTCCGGCTGATACCAGGTCCGGTAGAAGGCCTGCAGATTTTCGATCGGCACGTTCTCCACGTCCGAGCGCGCACCGATCGGCATGTTGGCGTAGTTGTGCCAATCAAAGGCCACCGACCGCATGCGCTTCATCAGCACGCCATAGGGGTTGTTGTCACCTGCCTCCATCTCGTTGCGGACAACCGTCATCTCGCTGTCCAGGTCGGCCTTGGCCACCTTGGAGTTGAGCATCCGGTCTGCTTCCAGCCCCAGCAGCCAGTCCAAGGTGTCGTCATTGGCCGGGAACGAGGCGAAGTAATTGGTGCGATCCAGCGAGGTGGTCGCGTTCTTGCTGACCCCGCGCTGCTGCATCTCAGCGGGGATATCCGGATGCTTGGGCGTGCCCTTGAACATCAAGTGCTCAAGCAGATGTGCCATGCCGGTTTCGCCGTAGTTTTCATGCAGCGAGCCAACGCCGTAGACCAGATTGACGGTAACGGTTGGTTTGCTCGCATCGGCAAACAGCAGCACGCGCAGGCCATTCTGCAAGCGGTACTCACAGACACCTTCGACGCAGGGACCGGCCTGCACATTGCCAGGCAAGCCAGCGGCGGCCGGCTTTGCCTGTGCCATTGGCGACAGCGCCAGCGAAAGCGCCACCGCCCAAGCGCAACAATAAAGCTTCATCATCGGAATCCAGTTCTCGGTAGTTGCTATCAACATGCGAACCCATACGCCCCGCATTCCCAGGTCGCACCAAGGGAAGCCGAGCAACAACACGCATCATCGCAAAAGCGGGAGATTCCGCGGTGCGCTAACCACCATGCCAGCATCCAGCCACATCCAACCAGCTAGAGCAGCATCACCGCTCAACGCCCGCCCAACCAGCCTCCGAACGAATACATAGGCTGCAGTAAACGATCACTCAGCGGTTCACGCTCACCGTAAAGCTGCGCATCCAGCAGCATCCCGGGCTTGAGCGGCTCCAAGCGGCCGTGGGCCACAATGGCCTGGGCGGCCAACTCGACGGTGACGCGATAGAAGGCCTCCTTCATTGCCGGCAGCTCCGGCGCGAAGCTGGCCTCCTCACTATCCACCGCAGTGCGACTGATGTGCGCAATGGTGCCATGCTGCGTGCCGAACTTCTGATGCGGAAAGGCCTGATAACGCAGTACGACCCGATCCCCAGGGGCCATCGTCCCGATCGCGCGCCCCGGCACCATCAGCTCCGCCTCCAGCCGGCCATCGCCGGGCAACACGCTGAGCAGCGGCTGACCCAACTGCACCGACTGCCCCGGCTTGACCATCCGTGCGACCACCACACCATCTACCGGCGCTTTCACCAGCAACGCAGCACTGGCCTCATTCTCGACCTGATCCAGGCGCAACTGTGCCAGATGCTCCGCATAGGCGGCATCGTTGGCCATCTGCCGTCCAGGAAGTTCCTGCTTGGCTTGTTTCAGTTGCGCGATCAAGCGCTGCGTCGCAGCCTGCTGCCGACGCAGCGATTGCAACTGCGCGGTGTATTCCAGCACCAGCGCTTCCTGCTGTTCCGCAGCGGCAAGACCCGCGGCGGAGGCCGATTCAAACCCTCGCCGTCGCGTCAACACGTCGCCTGCGACCCGAATCTGCTCGCGCCGCGTGGCGACCTCCAGTGCGATTTGCTGCGCCTCTGCGCGTGCCGCCTGCATCTGCTCACGCAGACCTGTGGCCTGTGCCGCCAACTGTTCTGTCAACGCGTCGCGCGCCAATACGAAGCTGATTTCCTTTTGCTGCAGGCCATGTTCCAGCGCCAGATTGGCGTCCCCGAGTTCGGGCATCGCGCGCGGTGCGGCTACCAGGGCAAGCGCGTCGCCCTCGACCACACGCTTGCCGTCATCAGCGTCCAGCCAACGTACAACACCACCCACCGGCGCCAGCACCGTTGCCATTCCCTGTACCGGGACCAGCCGACCAACCACCACGGCAGCCTCGTTGCCGCCGCGGATGGCAAATGCCATCGCAACGACAACAAAAAACGTGAATGTACCTACTGAATATAGGCACAGTTTTACGGACCGCTTCAATTCCATCCATGACCACCAGCGATGATCGACAACACGCAGTTTTTCATTCGATTCGGTTTTCGCCACGCGTACACCAACAGCTCAACGCTTAAGAAAAGAACTCATCAATTCGTCAGCGTTATACCAACGGCCATTCGTCACCAACTACCGCTTCCGGCGCAGCCTAACGGCATCGAGCCCCGTGAGCAGAGGGTGCAATTTACATTGGCAAAAGTCGTCAATATCGATGACGAGTTTCGTTCCGATAATCCACGGACGTAATGAACATTGACAATAAGTCTTTGCCGACTGCGCAAGCTCGCAATGGCTTAGGCTTTTAGTCGGCTCTCATGGTCAACGCTCGATGAGAAATTTATGCATGACCATCTGGGAATCCGCATCCGCAAAGCGCGGAGAAAAATGAGGATGACGCAGGCGGAGTTGGCAGGCCAACTGAAAGTAAGCCGTAGCGCGGTGGGAAACTGGGAAAGTCCGACGGGAATATCGCCCAGCACGATGCGTTTGATCACCATTGCTTTGGTGACGGATGTTTCATTTGAGTGGCTGGCAACGGGACGAGGTGAACTGGATGCAATCTCTGCTGCCATACCCAGCGAGAACGCGGAGTTGGTGGATGACCCATCGGAGCGCAGGTTGTTGTTGGCATACAGGTCCTGCCGCGCCGCCACCCGCAAGCTGGTGTTGCAGATAGTGGAGGCGCAGAAGATCCCACAGTTCTGATTTGCGGCGGCGACCGAGTATTCAATCGGCGCCGCCCGTCCGAAACACATGCCACTGCTTGTGGGAGCGGTGCAACCCGCGAAGCTGGCATTCCGGGTATCAAGGCAACCCTTGCATCTGACGGGGCGTCTGCTTCGCGGCTAACACCGTTCCTACAAAATGACCGGCAGTTCCCGCATCAGCCGCAAAAGCAAAGCCGGCACAAGGCCGGCTTTGTTTTGACGCATGCAGGCCGGCAATCAACCTGCGCGGTCGGCTTCCATCTGCTTGCGGATCTGCGCATCGACCGCGGCAATCGCGGTCATGTTCAGCACACGGCGCGAGCTGGCACTGCTGGTGAGGATGTGCACCGGCTTGGTCATGCCCATCAGGATCGGGCCGATCGCCACGCCATTGGTGAACACGCGCACCAGGTTATAGGCGATATTGGCTGCTTCCAGGTTGGGCAGCACAAACAGGTTGGCACGGCCCTTCAGCGTACTGTTCGGCAGCAACTTCTCGCGCAGCGCTTCGTCCCATGCAGTGTCGCCCTGCATTTCGCCGTCCACGTTCAAACGCGGATTGCGCTTGAGCAGTGCCGCGCGCACCTGGCGCATCTTCAGCGCGTCCTTGGAATCGTGGCTGCCAAAGTTGGAATGCGACAGCAGCGCGATCTTCGGCTCGATGCCGAACAGCTTCATGCGGAACGCTGCCTGCAAGGTCGATTCGACGATCTGCTCGACGGTTGGGTCTTCCTGCACATGCGTGTCGACGAAGAAGAAGACGCCCTGGTTGTTGATCACGCCGGTCATCGCCGAGGTCGAGCTGACCTTGGCCTCCAGCGGAATCACGCTGCGCACATAACCCAGCTTCTTGTGGAAGCGGCCAACCAAGCCCGACAACATCGCATCGGCCTCACCACGTGCAACCATCACCGCCGCGATCAGGGTCGGACGCGAGCGCATCAGGTTCTTGGCGGCTGCCACGGTGACGCCCTTGCGGCCGGTCATCTCGTGGTAGTACTGCCAGTAGTCGTTGAAGCGCGGGTCGTCGTTGATGTTGGTGATTTCGAAATCGACACCGGCACGCATGCGCAGCGCCAACCGCTCGATGCGGGCTTCGATCACGTCTGGACGGCCGATCAGGATCGGGAAGGCAACACCTTCGTCGATCACATTCTGCACCGCCTGCAGCACCACTTCTTCTTCGCCCTCGGCGTAGACCACGCGCTGCTTGTCCGAGCGCGCACGGTCATAGACCGGTTTCATGAACAAGCTGGTGCGGTAGACGAACTGGGCCAGCTTGTCGCGGTAGGCGCCCATGTCGGCGATCGGGCGGGTAGCAACGCCCGAATCCATCGCGGCCTGGGCCACGGCGGCGGACAGTTCCACCAGCAGGCGGCGGTCGAAGGGACGCGGGATCACGTAGTCGCGGCCGAAGCTGGGCACATCACCGCCGTAGGCGGCGCCCAGGTCGGAGGCTTCCTTGCGGGCCAGCGCGGCAATCGCGCGCACGCAGGCAACCTTCATTTCTTCGTTGATGGTGGTCGCGCCAACGTCCAGCGCACCGCGGAACAGGTACGGGAAGCACAGCGCGTTGTTGACCTGGTTCGGGTAATCCGAACGGCCAGTGCCCATGATCAGGTCCGAACGCACCGAATTGGCGTCTTCCGGCAGGATTTCCGGGTACGGGTTGGCTAGGGCAAAGATCACCGGGTCACGCGCCATGCTGGCGACCATGTCCTTGGTGAGGATGCCGCCCGCTGACAGGCCCAGGAAGATATCAGCGCCGTCGACGATCTCGGCCAGCGTGCGCTTGTCGGTATCGCGGGCGTAGCGTGCCTTTTCCGGATCCAGGTCGGTTCGGCCGGTGTGGATCACGCCGTCGCGGTCATAGGCCAGGATGTTTTCCGGCTTCAAACCCAAGGAAACCAGCATGTTGACGCAGGAGATACCCGCCGCGCCCATGCCGGTGGTAGCCAGCTTGACCTCTTCGATCTTCTTGCCGGTGATGCACATGGCGTTGAGGACCGCCGCGCCGACGATGATCGCGGTGCCGTGCTGGTCGTCATGGAACACCGGAATGTTCATCCGCTCGCGCAGCTTGCGCTCGACGATGAAGCACTCCGGCGCCTTGATGTCTTCCAGGTTGATGCCGCCGAAGGTCGGCTCCAGCGAGGCGATGATCTCGACCAGCTTGTCCGGGTCGTTCTCGTCGACTTCGATGTCGAACACGTCGATGCCGGCGAACTTCTGGAACAGCACGCCCTTGCCTTCCATCACCGGCTTGCCGGCCAGCGGGCCGATATTGCCCAGGCCAAGCACGGCAGTGCCGTTGGTGATCACACCAACCAGATTTCCGCGTGCGGTCATCTCGCTGGCCATGGCCGGGTCTTCCATGATCGCTTCGCAGGCATGGGCCACACCCGGCGAATACGCCAGCGACAGGTCACGCTGGGTCAACATGGGCTTGGTAGCCACCACCTTGATCTTGCCTGGAGGCGACATCCGGTGATATTCGAGGGCGGCCTGCTTGAAATCTTCGTTGGACATCGAGTTGTGAGCGCTAATGGGCAAGAAGGACGGCAGATGATAACGCCGTTAAGGCAGTTGGACCTGTCGCTACGCTGTCGCATTCATGCTGCAACCGCACAATTTCGACCGATCAACGCCTGTGCGTTTGCACCAGTTTCAGCCCAGAGAATGACAAGCGCGGGACGCAAAAAAGAACAGTCGCAAAGCCAGCTGCTCCACGCAGATCCAGCACCCGCTCGCATGCAACAGCAACGATCACCGCTGCCCCCCCCCCCGGTTTGCCGCCGCGGGGGCGGGGGCGGCGTTTCCTGCCCACCGTAATGTATTGGGGGGGGGGGGGGGGGGGGGGGGGGGGGGGGGGGGGGGGGGGGGCGGGGGGGGGGGGGGGGGGGGC
>NZ_JBRRCU010000011.1:0-80771 GCF_056759195.1 Stenotrophomonas sp. STEN083
CCCCCCCCCCCCCCGCCCCAACCCCCCCCCCCCCCCCCCCACACCCCCCCCCCCCCCCCCCCCACCCCCCCCCCCCCCCCCCCCGCCGGCCCCCCCCCCCCCCCCTCGCCCCCCCACCAACGTAGGCGGAAGTGGAGTGATGTCTGCTTCTGGCCGCAAGGGGGCGGTGATGTCGGTGTGCGTCGGGGCGTACGCTCTGAATCAGCGATTGGAGCGGCCGCTGCGGGGAGGTGTCACTAGCTCGGATCGGCAGCATGTGTGCTTCCCAGTCCGGGAATTTAAAAAAATAAGCGCCGGCATGTCGAGATTCACCGCTCTGGTTCGTCGAGTTGATACACACAGGAGAATTTCATGGCCCAGAACAGCTTCCCTTCCGACCATCACCGCCGCCTCGATATCCTCAATGGGTCATGGCAGACCACCATCACCGCGCTGGAGCCTGATGGCAGCGAAGGGGTCACATCGCAGGCATCTGATATCTATTCGTGGCTGCCGAACGGACATTTCCTGATGCATGAAGTGGACGCCATGATGGGATCGCAGCGCGTGCAGTCGATCGAGATAATCGGGATCAACGCCTCTTCCGGTGAGTTCTTCAGTCGAAGCTACGATTCCGATGGCAGCACGAATGACTTCGTATCCAGGATCGACGGGCTCGATTACGTGATTGATGGGGACGTACAGCGCTTCGATGGCCGCTTCAGCGACGATGGTTTGCAGTTGGCTGGCACATGGGCGCAACTGATTGACGACCACTGGAGGCCTTTTGTCAGGGTCGTCCTTGACAAGAAGTTGTGAAGATAAAGAATGCGCCGCCGCAGCTGATAGCAGAGTCCAGAGCCAAGCTTCGGGGTCAGGGGACTCGATGGGCCAGTTTGGTCCCAGTCAACTGGGGCGGATCTCTTTTGAATCGTCATGATGCAGCTTGTTTTACCTCACCCTATCTGCTTTCCACTGCAAACGAGAGAGGGCTTCAAGCACCAGTTTTTCCACTCCATCAGGTATCCGATCCCAACATCCGGTCCTGAGGCGTGCCAGGTTTTCGTTGGCATCAAGTTGGCGACACTGCTTGGCGGCATCGTGGTACGGGCTATGGGAGCTGGCCAAGCTGGCGCCCAGCTCCCGTTACATGGTGCAGCTCTGCTTACACGCCGCAGATAGTTTGAACCGCATCTTTCTGTCTGAGCTGATGTAGAGCGCGGTCCTGGTGCTCTTGCGTGTTGCTGAGTTTCCAGATTGATCCGGCAATGAACAGTGTCTGTGAGTGGCACACGCGGCCATGGCGTTCAGTACAAAAAATACTTCACTGGTACTTCTTGGGCCGGTTCGGATTCATCAATTGGTCCGACGCAATAAAAGCTCCAACGCTTGCTGTCGTCGCGCGCAGACTCATCCAGCAGCGACGAACCGCTGCCTTGCGCCACATATGCCCGGCCAGGGGGCAGCCCATTGCCCTGGGGTTGCAGGGCAAGTAGTACGGTTCCCTCCACGCCGGCCTTGAAAGCCTCGGTAGGATAGCGGGGCGGATTGAAGTTCTTGCTTGAGATATTGAACAGACACTTTTGTGCTGGATAGTGCAGTACCCACTCGGCCGTCCCCCCTTGGTTGCCGTCGCATCGATAGCGCCAGAGCGACGCGCTGCGACGTGCGGGCTCAGGGTTCTCGGTGCTTTCCGAATCGACGTTCATCGCAGTGCCGTTGGCACCCACAACAACCCTCAGGCGCACATCGTGTGCTGGCTTCATCGTATGGGACGGAAATTTCGTTTCCCCTATCGAAGGAGGGTATGCCGCCATTGATTCGGGTATCACCTCGCATCGTGCGACAACGGTGTTTGCCTCTGCCGGCGTTGCAGTGAGGCCCGCGCCAACCAGCGCCATTAGTAGTGCATATCGATGAAATACCGTCATTCCGCTTCCTTGTCGGTTCAACTGCGTAAACGAGATGGGTGACCGCCGCCTGTTGGTTAGCCCTTGGATTGTAGACAACCGCGCGCGCGGTTTGCGCGACCAATGGTCGCAGACACAGTCTATTTGTTCGCGGTTGCCCGGAAAGCTGGGTCGAAAATAAGGATCAGAGTCCGCCTTCACGAGTGGCTTTGCAGTAAAAAGTTCCCCCAGCCGGCTAGTGCCAATGCATGTAGGGCGTCATCCTGCAGCGCTGTTGATCAACGGACTCTGGCGCTGGCCTTTGAGTCCAGCAAAAGGAAATCGCATAGCCCTTGTTCCTGCGCACCATTGTCGGAGGTGAGCATAGGAGGCTGGTGGAGCTTGGGATGCGCAATCCACAAGGATGGCTCGCGGATTCTTTGCGTGAAGGGCTGCGCTGTGGGTAGTCGCGCTTCAATCGTTCTCAGACATCTCGGCCAGCCGCGTCCCCGCCTGCCGCAGTCCGTAAATAATCGACGTCGCCACATGCTCCGGAAAGCCAGCAGGCAACAGCGCCTGCACGGCATTGATCGCGGGCTCGATACGTTCAAGCAGTTCCGCGATCCATGGCTCTGCGCCTTCGGCGATGCCGCATGCACGCGCGGTCTGGTTCCAATGGCGGCGGCGTATGCGCAGCAGTTGGCGGTGCCGATTCTTGCCTGCTACCGACATCGCCAATGCTGCGCGCTGCGCGGCCAACTGGTTGGGGCCGCTGCCAAGGATCGGATACACCGAAAGCACGTCATAGGCGGGCGTCAGCCGGAAGCGGCCTGCAGCTTCAATATGGATGCTGAAATTCTTGGCATGGCCATCGGTTGCGGCCAGCAACCAGAACAGTACCTGGGTCTTGAAGAAGGTCGCGCGGTCCTGGGGCTGCATGGACTGGCGCAGCAGTTCCATGATCTGCACGATACCCGGGCCGCCATCGCTTTCGTACTTGCGCGTGGATGGCAGCCCAAAGGCCTGGCACATGTCTTCCTGCGGCAGGCGCAGCCACCATCGGCCATCGCGGGCAAGGCGTCGGTCGAAGCGCTCTACGATCAATGCACGCTGCTCGCCAAACTGCCCCATCGATGTGTTGGCGACGGGAATGCCGAACGCAGCCAGCAATTGCATGCACAGCCATTCGTTCTCGACCGAGGCATGCATGTCCGCCCGCATATTGCCGACCAGACCCAGTGGCAGCTTGAAGATATGCGTGCTCGGTGTGCTGCCGGTGGGTATGCACCATTGCCCGTCGTGCCAAAGGAAGGCGGTTTTTTCCTGTGCACCGGCGATGGAGATGCGGAACTCGTCATCCACATGTTGGCCCGGCAATGCAGCGCTGGTGACACTCTGCAGGCGGTTGCCTACCTGGGCATCGCTGAGCGGCAAAGCGTGAATACCGTGGACGTCGTCCGGTGTTTGGCCAGGAGCAAGCAGCTGTACGGCGCCCACGCAATCACGACCAATCTCCTGCAGCAGATCGAAGGTGTCTGTCGACTGCAGTCCGAAGCGATCGCGGATGCGCTTGCGGATGTTGTCGTTGTCAGGCAGCAGGTTGTCAAAGTAATCCGTGACTACCTCGCCACGGTGGCTTTCACCAGCGGGAAGCAGCGGTAGTGACAACGACAATGGACGAGGCTGTTCTGATGCCAGCCACGAGGGCAGATAGGTCAGCCGTGGTCCCGTGCGCGTGTGCTCCTGCCAGGAGGCTACCTCTGCGCCGTTCATCCATATGCGCAGTTCGCTCATGGCTCACCACTCCATGGTGGTGGATGCGGCGTCTTGGGGACGCGGTTGCAGGGAGAACTCCAAGCCGAGTTCGGCCCACACCCGCATCAAGCGTTCAAAGGTGGCCGCTTCGGGTTCCCGTTCCAGCGCAGTGATCGCCTGGCGGGTGATGCCAAGGCGTTCGGCGAGCTGGGCCTGGCTGAGCCCGGCCTGTTTGCGGAATGCCCGCATCAATGGGCCCAGCTGGTGGGCGGCACGGATGGGATGGCTGTTGCCGCTCATATCGGGCATCCGGAAGGCGATATAGGCAAGCTATACCTTGCCTATTGGAAATGCAACTTATAGGTTTCATTTACGCATTGCAACCTATAGATTGCATTGCGCATAAGCAACCTATCCGTTGCCTGCTCAGGCCGCCTGCACGATATGCAGCGCCTTCGGGTTGCGCCACGTCGCCAACAGTGTCGCCTCGCGGGCCTTGGCTTCGTGCAGATGCGCTTCCTTAACGTGGCCGTAGCCGCGGATGTGCTCGGGGATGCTGGCTATGTCCACCGCCAACGTCAGACGACGCGCATCCAACGAGCTGATCAGTTCCTGCAGGGTCTTCTCGTAGTCACTGATCAACTGACGCTCGCCGCGACGCTCCTCGGTGTAACCGAACACGTCGAAGCGGCCGCCGCGCAGGCCCTTGAACTTGGCCAGCAGGCCGAAGGCCTTGAACATCCACGGGCCGTATTCCTTCTTCTGCAGCTGGCCGTGTTCATCGCGCTTGGCGAACAGCGGCGGGGCCAGGTGGAATCGTACCTGGTAGTCGCCCTCGAATTTCTCTGCAACGCGCTTGGCGAAGTCGCCGCTGGTGTACAGGCGGGCCACTTCGTATTCGTCCTTGTAGGCCATCAACTTGAAGAAGTAGCGCGCGGCGGCTTCGCTCAATGCGGTACTGCCCGGGATCGCTTGTTGTTCGGCCTTGCGCACGGCATCGATCAGCGTGCGATAGCGATTGGCGTAAGCAGCGTCCTGGTAGTCGGTGAGGAAGCTGCTGCGGCGGGCGATCAACTCGTCCAGCGAACGCGACAGGTGCGCATCGTCCAGCGATGCGAACGCGGCTTCGCCGCTGGTCCGGCTGGCGGCGGGCAGGCCGCGCACGTCCGGCTCGTTGCCCGGGTTGCGCGGTGCCGACGGTGCGCCGGCCTCGTTACCTTCCCATTCGCCCGGCGGCAGTTCGCGCAGCGCGTGCGGCTTGCGCTCGGCATCGGTCGGCGCGTTGCGCACCAGACCGGCGGCCTGCTGCACGGCTTGCGGATCGATTGCTGCAAGACGGCCCCAGGCGAACGCGGTCTGGTTCATGGTCACGGCGGCGCCGTTGAGCTCCACTGCACGCATCAGCGATTCCAGCGACAGAGGCACCAGGCCCTGCTGCCAGGCGAAGCCGAGGATGAACAGGTTGGAGGCAATCGCATCGCCGAGCAGGGCGGTGGCCAGCTGGGTGGCGTCGAGCAGGATCGGGTCGCGTCCGCCCAGTGCCAGCTTCACCCCGGCAATGATGTCGGCGGCCGGGAACTGCATGTCCGGGTGCGTGGTGAAGGTGCCGGGCATGGCTTCGTAGGTGTTCAACACCACCTGCGAGCGCTCGCCGCGCACCTTGGACAGTGCCCAGTAGTCGTTGACCACCACCATGTCACAGCCCAGCACCAGGTCGGCTTCACCGGCGGCGATGCGCACCGCGTGGATGTCGGCCGGCGTATTGGCGATGCGGATATGGGTGGTGACTGCGCCGCCCTTCTGCGCGAGACCGGTCTGGTCGAGCACGCTGGCGCCCTTGCCTTCGAGATGGCCGGCCATGCCGAGCAGCGCGCCGATGGTCACCACGCCGGTGCCGCCGACGCCGGTGATGAGGATGTTCCAGGGCTGCGAGAAATCGGTGCGGAAGGTCGGCGCCGGCAGGTTTTCGAGCAGGCTGGCGGAGCCGCTCTTGCTGCCCTTGCGCAGCTGGCCGCCGTGCACGGTGACGAAGCTCGGGCAGAAGCCCGTCGTGCAGGTGAAATCCTTGTTGCAGTTGGACTGGTCGATGTCGCGCTTGCGCCCGAATTCGGTTTCCTTGGGCAGCACCGACACGCAGAAGCTCTTCTCACCACAGTCACCGCAGCCTTCGCAGACCAGCGAGTTGATCATGGTGCGCTTGGCCGGGTCGACGATCTTGCCGCGCTTGCGGCGGCGGCGCTTCTCGGTGGCGCAGGTCTGTTCGTAGATCAGGATGCTGGTGCCCTTCACCGTGCGCAGCTGTTGCTGCACGGCATCGAGTTCGGTGCGGTCGTGGAATTCCACATCACTGGGGAACTCGTGACGACGTGACTTCCACTTGGCGATGTCATCGGACAGCAGCACGATGGTGTGCACGCCTTCCGAGCGCATCTGGTGGGCGATCTGCGGCACGGTCAGGGTGCCGTCCACCGGCTGGCCGCCGGTCATCGCCACCGCATCGTTGTAGAGGATCTTGTAGGTGATGTTGACGCCAGCGGCGATGGCCTGGCGGATCGCCAGCGAGCCGCTGTGGAAATAGGTGCCATCGCCGAGGTTCTGGAACACGTGCTCGGTGTCGGTGAACGCGGCTTGCCCGGCCCAGGTGACGCCTTCGCCGCCCATATGGGTGAAGGTGTCGGTGTCGCGGTCCATCCACGTCACCATGTAATGGCAGCCGATGCCGGCCAGCGCACGCGAGCCTTCCGGCACCTTGGTGGAAGTGTTGTGCGGGCAGCCGGAGCAGTAATGTGGCACGCGCGGGAACTGCGCGCGCGGCAGCGCCATCTCGGCTTCCTTGACGTCCATCCAGCGCAGGCGCTCTTCGATGGATTCGGTGTTGAAGAACCGTTGAATGCGACGGCCGATCACGCCGGCAATCGTCGCCGGGGTCAGCTCGCCAGTGGACGGCAGGATCCACTCACCCTGCTCGTCGTACTTGCCGACGATGGACGGGCGTGCGCCCCAGCTGGCCGGCCAGTTGTAGAAGTATTCCTTCATCTGCCGCTCGATGAAGGCCTTCTTTTCCTCCACCACCACGATGTCTTGCAGACCGCGGGAGAACTCACCGATGCCCTGCGGTTCCAGCGGCCAGGTCATGCCCACCTTGTACACGCGGATGCCGATATCGGCGCAGGCCTTTTCGTCCAGGCCCAGGTATTCCAGTGCCTGCAGCACGTCCAGGTAGCTCTTGCCGGTGGTGACGATGCCCAGCCGCGCCTGCGGCGAATCCATCACCACCTTGTCGATGCCGTTGGCGCGGGCAAAGGCCTGCGCCGCCTTCACCGCATAACGGTGCAGGCGCATTTCTTGTTCCATCGGCGGGTCTGGCCAGCGGATGTTGAGGCCGGCGGCCGGCATATCGAAGTCTTCCGGCAGGATGATCTGGCGGGCGAACGGGTTGACGTCCACCGAGGCCGAGGATTCCACCGTCTCGGCAATCGTCTTGAAGCCGATCCAGCGGCCGGTGTAGCGGCTCATCGCCCAACCGACCAGGCCCATGTCGAGGATGTCCTGCACGCCGGCCGGGTTCAGTACCGGCATCATCGCGCTGACGAATTCTTCTTCGCTGCCGTGGGGCAGGGTGGAGCTGCGGCAGGCATGGTCGTCGGCGGCCAGCGCCAGCACGCCACCGTGCTTGGAAGCACCGGCGGCATTGGCGTGCTTGAACACGTCACCGCAGCGGTCCACGCCCGGGCCCTTGCCGTACCACATGCCATACACGCCATCGACGTTGGCACCGGGGAACAGGTTTGTCTGCTGCGTGCCCCAGACCATGGTCGCGCCCAGGTCTTCATTGAGGCCCGGCACGAACTTCACCTTGGCCGCTTCCAGGTGCTTGCGCGCGCGCCACAGCTCCAGGTCGAAGCCGCCCAGCGGCGAGCCACGGTAGCCGCTGACGAAGCCGCCGGTATTCAGACCGGCCGCGGCATCGCGCTGCTGCTGCATCAAGGGCAGGCGTACCAAGGCCTGCACGCCGCTCAGATAAATGCGGCCATCGGTGCGCGTGTATTTGTGTTCCAGGGTGTAATCGGAATCACGCACGCCGATCAGCGGGTCGTTGGCGGAGGCAGGCGAAGTAAGTTCGGCAGTGCTGGTCATGGCTGGCCCATTGCGGAAACGGCTGGCGGATGCCAGCCGGCGGCGCCGGTGGCAGCCGCGGATTGTAGCAGTGGGGGCTTTCATCACCCTGTAACCCGTCGCGCGTAGCGCCCGGAGCGGTTAGGATCGGGGCCGGGTGGGGGATAACTGTTTGATGGGGATTGCAGTCATGGGGGTTACAAAGCGCATGGTCGCTGGCGCGTTGCTGCTGGCGGGCCTGTTTGTTACAAACGTGCAGGCGCAGAGCCTGCCGAAGATCAACGAGTTCTACTTCGATGACGATGTGGCGGCCAAGCCGATCCACGCCGTGCCGCCTGAACAGGCAGATGTGGTGGATCAGCTGATGAAGCTGCGCGAGCGCGGCCGCAAGGGCGTGGAAGCAACCGCGCAGCTGGCCAGCATCGCCTACCGCGATGGGCGTACCGAGCTGGGCGGCAAGCTGTATGACGAGGCCATGGCCTCCGTTGCCGATACCTCCGTGCAGGCCCGCAGCCTGCGCTGGAACCACGGCTGGGATCTGTACCGCCGCGGCGATGCGCAGGACGCGTTGAACCTGTGGACCAAGGCCGCCGAGGGTACCCGTGGCAATCCGTCGTGGTTGCCGCAAACGCTGGCGCTGGTGCTTTGGAATCTCGATCGCAAGGACGAAGCCGTGTCCTGGTATGCGGCAGCCGTGCGCACCGAGCCGGGGCAATGGAGCGATACAGCGGCATATGCGCAGTTGCTGCCGTCCTGGAATGACGCCGAACGCACGCAGCTGGCCCAGGTACAGCAGGCGTGGGCGGCCAATCCGCCGGCATGGCCGTAATGCGGCACCCGTAGGCCGGCATCCGCGTCACTGCGGATGCCGTAACAGGAGATTTTGAGCCGGCGCTGATTCCCCCTGCGGTGCGGCCCGGCGCATGCTTGCACCATGGCATTCGACGCTTTCGCACTGATCCTGACCATGCTCGCGCTGGGCATGGTATTCGCACGCTTCCGGGTATTCCCGGACAACGCCGCCGACGTGCTCAACAAGGTGGTGCTGTACATCTGCCTGCCGGCGGCGGTGCTCACCTATGTACCGCGACTGCAGCTGGATGCCTCGTTGATCGGCATCATGCTCACGCCGTGGCTGTTGATGCTGCTGACGCTCGCCCTGGTAAGCCTGGCCACTCGCGTATTCGGTTTCGAGCGGCAGGTGCATGCGGTGTTGCTGCTGTGCGTGGCGCTGTGCAATTCCAGCTTCATCGGCTACCCGATGGTGCGCGCGCTGCTGGGTGACCACGCCCTGCCATATGCGGTGGTCTACGATCAGTTCGGCACCTTCGTGATGCTGTCGACGTTCGGCCTGTATGTGCTGGCGCGTTACAGCGGTGATACCCCGCCGAGCACCAGCCAGATCCTGCTGCGCATCGCCCGGTTCCCGCCGCTGTGGGCACTGATCTTCGCCCTGCTGGTGATGCCGGCATCACCGCCGACATGGATTGCCGGCGCATTGAAAAATGTATCCGACGCGATGCTGCCGCTGGTGATGCTGGCGGTGGGCCTGACCATCCAGCTGCGGCTTTCGCGCGCTGAACTCGCACCGCTGGGCATCGGTCTGCTGCTCAAGTTGCTGGTGTTACCCGCCGTCGCGTTGCCGCTGTCCTGGGCATTCGGCCTGGAGGGCGAAATGCTGCGGGTCAACGTGCTGGAAACCGCGATGCCGACCATGATCACCGCCGCCGCCCTGGCCATCTCCCACCGGCTGGCGCCACGATTGGCAGCGGCAATGGTCGGTTATGGCATTGTGTTGTCATTGGTCACCTTGCCGGCTTGGGTATGGATGTTGGACCGGCTGGTTTGAGTCAGTATGTAAGCTTCGGTTCTCCACAACGAGGAAAGCAGGATGCGTAAACCTTGGTTGATGTTTACTGGCTTGGCCTTGATGGCGGCAACGGCGGGCGCGATTGCGCAACCGGCGAAAGCTGAAGCCACGCCGGAGCAGATGCTCGCGCAGATCGAAGCGAGCAACACCGCACGGTTGCAGCTTGGGCGGGAGCTCGCCGCAAGCGGCCAGCCGCGCAAGCTGTATGCAGCATGGCTGCTGGCACCGATGAGCCTGGATCTGGCACGTGGGAAAACCAGCTACTCGCCGGAGGCTGACACCTGGTTGATGCGCGCGATACGCACTGGCAGTGATGATCCGGTGATCGCAGCGGCTGCGGTTACCCGCTGTATCCAGGCGGACGAATGCGATGTGGAGCAGGCCCGCATCACGCTTGCGACTGCGGATGCGGAAGATGCTGGAAGCCAGCTGTTGTTGATGCGCTTGGCCGAGCACCGCAAGGATCCGATCGAGGCGGAGCGCACCTGGCAACGTGTGGCAAAAGCATCGCGCTACCGCGACCCCGCAGCGACGTTGATCGGCGTCATGGATGTGGCCACGCGCGACTATCCCTGGCAGCTGACCGATCCCGCGCAGGCAGCTGAGTGGCAGCGCCACAACAGCGGCAGTTATCTTGAACAGGAGCGAACGGTCACTTTGTTCAGCATCGCTGCGATGCATTCTCCGGCGGATTTGAAACAGGCGTTGGAGACCTGCCCCAAGCCCGTGCCTGACGTGGCAAGGCGCGAGCAATGCCGACACTTGTTCAATGTAATGGCGAACAGCAGCTCGCTTCTGCTCGCAGGCTATGGGGCTTCGCGCATGGCAGAGCTGGGGCAAGGTCCGGCGCAGGCATCGTGGTTGGCACGCAAGCGCGAGCTGCAGTGGATCACCACCGAAGCCACAGCGATCCTTGGTGACGAAACCAGCAAGGTCGCCAAGGTGAGCCCTGCCGAATACACGCGCTGGCTCGCAGAACTGGGCGAGCTGCCAGCCATGCGCCGTTTGCTTGCAGCCTATGGTGTGCCGGTGCTGCCGCCTGTTGATTGGCAGCCCAAGTTGGCTGCGCCCTGACCCGCAGCCTCAGGTTCCCTGGCCCGGGCAAATGACGCGCACCCGGGATGTCGGTTGCACGGCTTTGCTGCTCGTTTAAGGGACTTTGAGAACACACGGCGTGCTGTCTGTGACTGGTGGTACTGCGTTTCTTTCGGTCGAAACGGCTTACTCTCGGCTGCGCTGCGCTTTCCCCGGGCTAGGGTTTCGCTTGTAGGAGCGGCGTTAGCCGCGAAGCTGGCCATGCCGAAATGCTTCGCGGCGATGACCTCTGATGCCGTGGGTGCTTCGCGGCTTACGCCGCTCCTACAAACAGCGTGTCTGCGCTGTTCATGTAGTTCGGATGCGCCGCGCTTACCTGTGCTACGCGAGCACTTGTGCCCTTGGGTTGCCTCGGAACCTCCGGGCTACTTCAATCCGCTGGCACGGTGCGTTCGCGCGCCCAGTCGCGCAGCGACTGCACCTGCTCGGCCATCAGTACTGACAGTGGTCGTGTGTTGCGGATTTCGGCCATCAACAGCTCGGTGTCCAGCGGCTTCTGCTCGGCGTGGGCGGCGTACTGGCCCGCGACCACCGCCTGCTCGATTTCGGCACCAGAGAAGCCGTCGCTGGCAGCAGCAAGGGCGGGCAGGGCGAACAGGTCCGGCTGCAGTTGGCGGCGCTGCAGATGCAGGTGCAGCAGTTCGACGCGGGTGTCGGGCGAGGGCAGGTCGACGAAGAAGATTTCGTCGAAGCGGCCCTTGCGCAGCAGTTCGGCCGGCAGCTCCTGCACCTGGTTGGCGGTGGCGACGATGAATACCGGCGCCTTGCGCTCGGCCATCCAGGTCAGCAGATAGCCGAGCACGCGCCGCGAAACGCCGCCGTCTTCGCCGCCGCTGGCCAGGCCCTTCTCGACTTCGTCTATCCACAGTACGCAGGGCGCCAACTGCTCGGCCGAGGCCAGCGCGTCACGCAGGTTCTTCTCGGTCTCGCCGTGGTACTTGTTGTAAAGCGTCCCGAAATCCAGCCGTAGCAGCGGTACGCCGAAGCCGGCGGCGGTGGCCTTGGCCAGCATCGACTTGCCGCAGCCCTGCACGCCCAGCAGCAGCATGCCCTTGGGCGGGTCCAAGCCGGGCGGGGCGTTGCCGGAGACAAACACCGCGCGGCGCTGCTCGATCCATCGCTTGAGCCGACGCGCGCCGGCCACGTCGCTGAAACGGGCCGAGTCGTATTCGTAGTGCAGGTGGCCGCTGCGGTTGAGCAGCTCGAACTTGAGTTTGGCCAGCTGCGGCAGGTCATCGGCCTGCAGCGCACCATCGGCGAAGATCAGCTGGCGGGCGATGCGGCGGGCGTCGGTCATGCTCAGCCCGCGCAGGTTGCGCAGGATCTGCTGCACCGCCTCCTGGTCTACCTCGACCCGGCGCCCACCGTTCTCCTGGGCATAGCTGGCCGCTTCCTCGCGCAGCATCTTCAGCAGCGCATTGGCATCGGGCAGGCGCGGGTTGAAGCGGGTGGCCAAGGCTTCCAGCTCGGCCGGCAGCTCGACCTTGGCGCCGACCAGTACTACCACGTGTGGCTGGCTGTGGCGGCGCTGGATGATGTCGCGCAGCAGCCGCTGGTGGCTGGCATAGCCCAAGTAGGGATGGAAATCGAGCAACAGGTAGATGCCGCGCTGGTCGGCCTCCTGGATCATGCGCAGGGCGGCGCTGGCGTCGGGCGGGCCGACTGCCTCGTCCTCGCGGTCCATGTCGATGCGGCGCAGGCCCTCGGTGATGGACCAACGGAACAGCGAACGCCACACATGCATCAAGGCCTCGCGGAACAGACCCACGATACGGGTTTCATCCTGCGTTTCGATGACGATCAGCGGCGTGTTGGCGCGGATCAGTGCGGTCAGGTCCTGCAGCTCGCTCATGGTGGTTCCAATGCCGGGGGCGACACGATAGCAAAGCCGCAGGGCTTGCCGGGGCGGCGTCCTCACCGGATGACTACCTTTGGTAACGCGGGCCGGTGTACGCTGCGGACAAGTCCCGCGGAAACGAGGCGTGCATGAAGACGATTCTGGTAGCCGGCTCCAAAGGCGGTGTCGGCAAGACCACCATCGCTACCCATCTGGCCGCACACTCGGCCTTGTCTGGCCAGGCAACGGTGATCGCCGATGCCGATCCGCAGGGCTCCAGCACCCGCTGGGCGCAACGCCGTTCCATTCTGGACAGCGCCGTGCTGCCGGTAGACGTGCACCGCAAGAAGAACTGGGAAAAGCTCATCCCCGACGGCGCCGAGCAGGTCATCATCGATGCCCCGGCCGGTGCCTATGGCGAGGACCTGGAGCGCTTCATCGACATCGCCGATGCGGTGGTGGTGCCGGTGCTGCCCTCGGCGCTGGACATCGAGGCCATCGTCGGCTTCCTCAACAGCCTGTCCAGGATCAAGCGCATCCATTCGCGGGCGGTGCCGGTGGGGCTGGTGCTCAACCGCACCAAGCCATGGACGCAGACCTCGCAGCAGGCCCGGCAGATGCTGGCCGAATGGCCGTATGAGGTTGTCACGCAGCTGCGTGACAGCCAGAGTTATGTGGTGATGGTCGGGCTTGGGCGCAGCCTGTTCGACTATCACTCTGCACAGGTACGCGAGCACCAGCAAGACTGGGAGCCGCTACTCAAGTGGTTGAACAAGGTCTGATCAGGAGTACTAACCGACCATGCGTGAATTGATCCTGCTGCGACATGCCCATGCCGAACCGGCGGCCAATGGCCAAGCCGACCTCGACCGGCCCCTCTCACCGCATGGCTTGGCCGAGGCCGAGGCTGCCGGCCGTTGGCTACAGGAAAACAAGTTGGTGCCGGACCGGGTGCTGTGCTCGCCGGCGCGGCGCTCCCGCGAAACCCTGGAGGCCGTGCTGGAGCGTACCGGTTACGTCGAGCAGCGCCTGGAAGAACGCATCTATGACGCCGCACCGGGCACCCTGGCGGCACTGCTGGACGAGCACAATGAGGTTGAGCGCGTGCTGGTGGTGGGCCACAACCCCGGGCTGGAGCAGCTGGTGGCGTTGTTGAACAGCGGCCAGACCGGTGATTACCGCGGCATGCCGCCGGCATCGGTCGCGGTACTGTCCTTGCCGAAGGATTCACCGATCGAACCGGGCATCGCCAAGTTGACCGCATTCTGGTGGCCCTGAGTCCATGGCGGCGGCGCGGTTTGGGCTGCTGCTGATTCTGTTGATGCTGGCTGGCTCGGCCCTTGCGGCCGAGCCATTGCATTTCGACACGGCGCATTCCCGGTTTGGTTTTGAAATACGTACCCGCTTCGGGCAGAAGGTGGAGGGTGTCTTTCCGCGCTTCGAGGGCTGGATCACGGTGCTGCCCGATGGCCGCCACCAGGTCCGGCTGCGCATGTACAGCGAATATGTGGAGATCCCCGACAAGCCCCGCTATACCGGCTGGATGCGTGGCGAGGACTTCTTTGATGCGGCGCGCTACCCGGTGGTGGAATTCGATTCCGACCCCTATGACCCGCGGTTGACCGAAACCGGCGGCGACGTGCAGGGGCGCTTGTCGATCCGTGGCATCAGCCGGCCCGAAGTGATGCGACTGGCAAAGCCTGAATGCGCGCGGCCCGGCTATGATTGCGACCTCGTCAGCCGCGGTACCATCCTGCGCGGCCGATATGGCATGGATAGCTGGCAGATGGCCCTGAGTGATCGAGTGATATTCGTACTGCGTACACGCCTGGTTGGCGCCCCCAAAAAGTGAAAGCTGTCCTTCGTATCCTGCCGGTGCTGGCGCTGCTGCTGGCCAGCGGTTGTGCTTCGCTGTCCAATCAGCAGCGTGAGCGTGCCGAAGGCATTGCCGTGGCCGCGCGTTCCACCGTGGTGGACTGCAACCAGCCCGATCGTTGTGCGCTGGATTCGCCCCTGCGCGCGCTCGGCGGCAAAGCCATCGCCGAATCGACGGTGGAGGCACCTCGCCACTACGCCACCATCCTCGATGAGGGCGAACTGTCGCTGATAGCGCGGCTGAACCTGATCCGCAGCGCCACCCGCAGCGTGGACCTGCAGACCTATATCTTCGATACCGACGACAGCGCACGGCTGGTGATCGACGAGCTGGTGGCCGCTGCCCGACGTGGGGTCAAGGTGCGGGTGCTGATCGACCAGCTTTCGGCGATCTCCGACCTGCAGATGCTCGGTGCCTTGTCCGGTGCGCATGCCAACTTCGAGCTGCGTGTCTACAACCCGGCGTTCGGCAAGGCCAAGCTCAATTACTTCGACTATGCCGGCAGCGTGCTGTGCTGCTTCCGCCGTTTCAACCAGCGCATGCACAACAAGCTGCTGGTGATCGACGATGTGATCGGTATCGTAGGTGGGCGCAACTACCAGGACGACTATTACGACTGGGACAGCGAGTACAACTTCCGCGACCGCGACGTGGTGGTGGCCGGGCCGGAGGCGCGCGAGATGGCGGCCAACTTCCAGGCCTTCTGGGTGGCGCGTCGCAGTGTCCCGGCCGAACGCCTGAACGACGTCGGAAAGACCTTGTTGAACGAGGGCGTGCCGGCCTTGCCGGAGGCCACGTTCCGACGCCCGGAACGGATTGCGCGGGTGAATGCCGAGGCATCGGACCCGGAGTTCATCGAACAGGCGTTTGTTGATACGGCGCTGCCGGTGAGTGCGGTCAGCTATGTCGCCGACCTGCCACGCAAACACCGTCGTGAACGCGAGGCACAGCCGCTCAACGGCCAGCATGTGACCGAGCCCAAGTTGGATGCGCTTATCTCGCAGGCACAGACCGAGGTGCTGCTGCAGACGCCCTATCTGGTGTTGTCCAAGCCCGCGCAGGCGCTGTTCAAGAACCTGCGCAAGCGCGAAACGCCGCCGCGGGTAGTCGTTTCGACCAATAGTCTGGCGGCCACCGACAACCCCATCGTCTATGCGCTGTCGTACAAGTACAAACGCCGTAATCTGCGCGAACTGGGCTTCAATATCTACGAATACAAGCCATTCCCGCTGGATGCGCCAATCGACTATACGCAGCTGTTGCCGGCGCCGTTGGATGGTGAGCCGAGCGTGGCCCCCAGCCGCAACCGGGTGATTGGCGGCAGTGCGGCTGGCAGCAATGTGCGCGGCAGCGGTTCCGGGCGCCGGCTCAGTGCCGATGGCAGCGAAGTCGAGCGTGAGGTGCTGCGTACCGAAACCCGGCCGTCGTTCCTGGGTACGCGTGCGGTCAATCGGCCCTTGCCGGTTACCCGTCGCGGCGCGCGCATGGGCCTGCACGCCAAGTCGCTGGTGGTGGACCGCCGCATTGGTGTGATCGGTACCCACAACTTCGATCCGCGCAGCGAGAACTACAACACCGAAGGTGCGGTGATCATCGAGGACCCGGCATTTGCCGAGCAGTTGGCGCAGAGCATCCTGCGTGACGTGCACCCGGACAACTCCTGGGTGGTGGCGCCACGCGAAAAGCCGCCGGTGCTGTCTGGCCTGAACTACAGCATCGGCAAGGCGTCCGAGGCGCTGCCGATCCTGGATTTCTGGCCCTGGCGCTATGCCACCGACTACGCCTTCAAGCCCGGCCCGGATTGCCCGCAGCCGCTGCGTCGGCAGGACCCGGGTTTCCACAACTGCTACACCGCAGTTGGTGACTTCCCGGAAGTCGACGTCGGCCCCAAGTGGGTGTTGGTGCGCATGCTGACCGCGTTCGGCGCGGGGCTGGTCCCCATCCTCTGATCGCTTTTGTTCTCCCAGATAGGTAGCTGCAATGAGCCAAGTATTCCGCGCGCCGGTTGACCTGCAGTTGGTCAACGAACTGAGCCGCAACACCTTGATCGATCATCTGGGCATTGTCTTCACCGCCGCTGGTGATGATTGGCTGCAGGCAACGATGCCGGTGGATGCGCGTACCAAGCAGCCTTACGGTCTGCTGCATGGCGGTGCCTCGGTAGTGCTGGCCGAGACGCTGGGTAGCAGCGCCGGCAATCTGTGCGTGGACCCGACCCAGCAGGTTTGTGTCGGGCTGGAGATCAATGCCAACCATCTGCGGGCGGCGCGTAGTGGAGTGGTTACTGGTACTGCACGCGCGCTGCATGTGGGTCGGACTACCCAGGTGTGGGAGATCCGCATCGAAGACGAGGCCGGCAAGCCGGTGTGTATTTCGCGGCTGACTTTGGCGGTTGTGGCTGTTGGGTGAGAGGTTGGTGTTTGGGGCTTGGAGCTAAGAGCTCAAGAGCACCCCTCCCCAACCCTCCCCTTCGCTGCGCGAAAGGGAGGGGGTAAAGCTGCGCCCCCTCCCTTTGCCGCAGGCAAGGGGAGGGCTGGGGAGGGGTAGCTGTTGCCGTTGCTCTTGCTCCTGCCCCAGCAACCACCAACTAAACCATCACCGCCACCGGCAAATGCTCGCGCACCCAATCGGCCAAGGCTGGCGCCGGCAAGGCCGGGGTGAAATGAAAACCCTGCGCCACCTCGTAACCCTGCGCGCCCAGCAGCTTCAGTTGCTCCAGGCTCTCGACGCCTTCAGCCACCACCTTCAACTGCAGGCTCTGGCCGATGTGGGCGATGGCCTGGGTCAAGGCGCTGGCAACCTTGTCGCCTTCAATGCCGCGCACGAAGCTGCGGTCCAGCTTGAGTTCGCTGATCGGCAACTGGCGCAGGTAGCTGAGGCTGGAATAGCCGGTGCCGAAGTCGTCCATCGACAGCCGTACGCCAAGTGCATGCACCTGCCGCAGCGTCTGCAGGGTGATCGGGTCGCCATCAAGCAGCACGTCTTCAGTGATCTCCAGGATCAGGTCGTCAGCGCTCAATGACTCCTGCTGCAGGATCTGGCTGATGCAGTCCGGCAGCGCCTCGCTGTGGAAGTTGGTTGGTGAAAGGTTCACCGACACCGATGGTACCTCCAGGCCTTCATGACGCCAGCGCCCCAGTTGCCGGCAGGCCTCGCGCAATGCCCATTGGCCGAGGTCGCCGATCAGCCCAGCCTCTTCAGCCAAGGGAATGAAGCGTATCGGCGGCACGCTGCCAAGGCGCGGATGCTGCCAGCGTGCCAGCGCCTCGACGCTGTGCAGGCGGCCGCTGTGGATTTCTATCTGCGGCTGGTAGTGCAGCTGCAGTTGGCCTTGTTCAAGCGCTTCGCGCAGTGCCGCTTCCAGCGCCATGCGCTCCTGCGCGCATTCGTCCATTTCGCTGCTGTAGAAGCGTACGCGGTTGCGGCCGTTGTGCTTGGCCTGGTACATGGCGACATCGGCATGGTGCAGCAGCGAATCCATGTTGTTGCCGTCATGCGGGAAGATGCTGATACCGATGCTGGCCGAGGGCCGGATTTCCAGCTCGCCCAGCGCCAATGGCAGGCCCAGCGTGCGCAGGATGCGCTCGCTGCGCTCACTGGCCGTGGGTATGTCGCAGCGGTTGAGGATCACCACGAACTCGTCGCCGGAGAGCCGGCCGACGATGTCCATCGGCCCGGTTTCTTCCTGCAGGCGGCGTGCCACCGTACGCAGTAGTTCGTCACCGCCGGGGTGGCCGAAGGAGTCGTTGATCTGCTTGAAGCGATCCAGATCGATGAACATCACCGCCATTGTCTGCCCGTGATGGTTGGCGGCGGTGATGGCTTGGTCGGCCTGTGCGTGCAGCAGGCTGCGGTTGGGCAGGCCGGTGAGGTCGTCGTAGAACGCCAACCGGCGGATCCGGTTGCGGGCTTCCTCGCGCTCCAGTGCCAACGCGCACAGGTGCACGATCACCTCGACCAGGCGATGGTGGAAGCTGTCCGGGTCGTAGGGTTGCCGGTAGTAGAAGGCGAAGGTGCCAAGCACGCGGCCATCGTTGGCCTTGATCGGAGTGGACCAGCAGGCAGCCAAGCCGTGTTGCAGGGCCAGGTGGCTGATGCCTTCCCAGTTGGGGTCGGTGGCGATGTCGCGGCTGACCACGGTCTGGCCGCTGTGGGCGGCGGTGCCGCAGGCGCCGGTTTTCGGCCCCACCGGGACGCCATCCACCAGCCGGGTATAGGCCTCGGGCAGGCTGGGCGCAGCCAGGTGGCGCAGCCGTCCGTCTTCGACCCGCAGCACCGAGCACAGCACCTGCGGGGCGATCTTCTCCACCTCCAGGCACATCATCTGCATCACCTCGGCGGTGGGAACCTCGCGCACCATCGCATCGAGCATCTTGTGCTGCAGGACTTCGTGCACCTTGGTGCGGGTGATGTCCATCAGCACGATGACCAGATTCACCAGGGTGCCGTAGTCATCGAAGATGGGATTGGTGCTGACCGAGCACCACAGGGGGTGTCCGTTCTTGCGATAAAGCCGCTCGTCGGCGCGGATTGGCTGCCCTGCCAGCAATCGCGCGGTATAGGCGTTCAACTGCTCGGGTGAAAAGCTGTCTGGTGCCAACAGTGCCGGCACGTACTGTCCCATCGCCTCGGCATCAAGGAAGCCGAACAGGCGCCGGAAGCCCTTGTTCAGATGCACGATGCGGCCTTCGGCATCGGTGATCAACACCGCGCTCTGGGTTTCATCGAAGCCCAGCGAAAGCAGGCGCTCGCGCGCCTGTGCCTGGCGGCGTGCGGTGACGTCGCTGACCAGCACCATGCGGATGTTGCGCTCGCCGTCGGCAATCTGCGACAGGCTGACGCTGATCCAGCAGGTGCTCTGGTCCCTGCGGATCATCTGGATGTCATGCGGATCGGCGGCCAGCTCTTCCACACGGTTGCTGGTACCCGGGTACAGGCGGGTGTTGTAGCGCTCGCGCATGCTGGCCGGGGCCAGCGTGCCCAGGTTCTTGCCCTGCAGTTCAGCGCGTGACCAGCCGGAAATGGCTTCCATGGCATGGTTCACGTACAGAATGGTGTTGGCGTCGTCGAACAGAATCACGCCATTGCCGATCTGCTCCAATGCCGCCGAGAACAAATGCAGCATGTCTTCTGTCGATGACAGCAGCTGCCGGTCCATCATGCCGTCCCCCTGAACGATAGTGTTGTTGTACACACTTCATGCCGGGAATGTTGCCGGCGTACCCTCAAAATCCGGGCCGACCGGTACTTCCTGCCGATAGTGTGGCACGGCGCACTCTTTGGCCGCGTCGTAGCGAGTGCCAATCGGCATGGTGCCCCTGCTGGCGGAAGCTGGACCGCATCCGGTATCGTGACGGGATGACTTCCCCCCGTCCCGCCCGCCAGGGCGGTGTGGCCCGCGTGTTCCGTTACTTGTACCGCGCCCCGCTGCTACTGGTTCACATTGTCCTGTTCCTGCCGCTGATCCTGCTGCTGATGACGCAGCCGTTGGGGCGTATCGGCCCCGCCAGCAACCCGCTGGAAGAGCGGGTGGTGCGCTGGTGGTCGGGCGGTTTGATGTGGATCTTCGGCTTCCGCCTGCAGCGTTACGGCCAGCCCTTGCCGGGTGCGGTGCTGTTTGTCGCCAATCACGTGGGGTGGGTCGATATCTGCGTCATCCACAGCCAGAAGATGGTCGGCTTTGTCGCCAAGCGCGAGATCGCTGGCTGGCCGGTGGTCGGCTGGGTCGCCAGCCGTGGCCACACCATTTTCCACCAGCGCGGCAACACCGAGTCGCTGGGCGGGGTGATGGAAGAGATGGTCAAGCGCCTGCAGGAGCAGCGGCCGGTGGCGGTATTCCCGGAGGGTCGCACCCGTGGCGGCAAGGACGTGGGCCCGTTCCATGCGCGCATCTTCCAGGCGGCGGTGGAGGCCGGTGTGCCGGTGCAGCCGATCGCGCTGCGTTATGGTGTGCGCGGTGATGCGCAGACCACGGTGGCGTTCGGTCCGGCTGAGAGCTTCTTCGGCAACTTCCTGCGCCTGCTCGGCGAGCCGGCGCGGCGTGGCGAGGTGCATTTCCTTGAGCCGATCGCCAGCCAGGATCTGGAAGGTCGCCGGCGCATCGCCGAGACCTCGCGGGCGCGCATCGTGGCGGTGATGGAAGGACCGTAAGGTGCAGATCGCGGCCAACGCTGAGTTGGGCAGTCAACGCCCACCGGGTCGGTCATGCTGAGCGCCTGCAACTACCAGCCGCCACGCTGGCTGCGTAATCCGCATCTGCAATCGATGCTGGCGTCGAGCCGGCTACGGCTGCGCCGTGGCCGCCAGTTGCTGGCCGCCAGCGGCGCAATCACCCACGAATTGATGCTTGACGGTGGTGACGGCGTGCGTCTGCAGGCTTGGCACAGTCGTCCGCAGGGCGCTCCGCCCAAGGCGCTGGCGTTGCTGCTGCATGGCTGGGAAGGCAGCGCGGAATCCAGCTACATGCGCATGACCACTGCACGGCTGCTGGAGCAGGGCTTTGATGTGGTGCGGCTTAACTTCCGCGATCACGGCAATACCCATCATCTCAATCCGGGCATCTTCCATTCCTGCCGCATCGGCGAAGTGGTCAATGCCGCCGCAGATGTTGCGCAGCGCTTTGCCGGCCTGCCAATGGTGGCTGCGGGTTATTCGCTGGGCGGCAACTTCGTGCTGCGCCTGGCTCTGCACGCGCCTGCCGCCGGTGTGCCGTTGCTGCACGTGGCCTCGGTGTGCCCGGTGCTGGACCCGGCCATCACCATGGACAGCATCGAGCGCGGGCCGGTGATGTATGACTGGTATTTCCGTCGCAAATGGACCGGGTCACTGCGCCGCAAGCGCGCGCTGTTCCCCGAGCTGGCCGACTGCGACGACAGCGTGTTGAAGCTGGATATCCGCGCACTGACCGGTTGGCTGGTCGATCGCCATACCGATTTCGGCTCGCTGCAGGAGTATTTCGACGGTTACTCCATCGCTGGCAACAAACTGGCCGCGTTGCAGGTGCCGGCCGACATCCTGATGGCCGCCGACGACCCGGTGATTCCCTTCACCACCTTCGACCACTGGCAACTGCCGGCCAATGCCCACCTGGAGATCGCGCGCTGGGGTGGCCACTGCGGCTTCATCGAGAACCTGCGGGGTGATGGTTTCTCCGAGCGCTGGGTGGCGCAGCATCTGGCCGCCGCCGTCGCCTGAACCCGGCGCGTGCGGCTGCGCCCGCTACAATGCGGGTTTGCGCTAACGCTGGACCGCCATGCAAGACAAGATCATTGAAGCCCTGCGCCGTAACGCCACCGACGAGGCCGTGAGCCTGGCCCACGCATGGGTTGGCGCAGAACCACAGCAGGCCCAGGCCCACCGCTGGTTGGCATTGGCCTTGCAACAGCACGGCCAGCTGGAGTCGGCCCAGGCCAGCCTGGACCAAGCCCTGGCGCTGGCCCCGGATGACGCCGCCCTGCATCTGCAGCACGCCGGACTGCTGCTGGCGCAGCGTCAGATCGACGCCGCCGGGCAGGCGCTGGACCGCAGCACCACGCTCAACCCCAACGAATTTTCTGCCTACCTGATGCAGGCGCATCTGGCGCTGGGCCGCGACGATATCGACGAAGCCGACCGCTTGGGTCGAATGGCCGCGCGTGTCGATCCGGACAGCCCCGAGCTGGGCGCGATTGAAGGCATGGTCGCGCTGCGCCGTGGCGACGCCGACCGCGCGCTGGCGGTTCTGTCGGCCGCCAGCGCCAAGCGGCCGAGCGATGTCCGCGTGCTGTATGCACTGGGCTTTGCTTACCTGGGCAAGGACATGGTCGCTTTTGCCGAGCAGGCGTTCCGTCGCGTCATCGAATTGAACCCCAGCAACCACGCATTGCGCGGCTTGGTGGTGCAGCTGGCCTTGCGCCAGGGCCATTTGGACCACGCAGCGGAAATGATGCGCGAAGTACTGGCGACGCCGCAGGGTGACAACCCGGGCATGCGCCGTCTGGCCGGTGAACTGGAGTTGGCCTCGGGCCAACCGCTGCAGGCACTGGAGCACCTGCGCCCATTGCTGCAGCAGGTGCCGGGTGACCGCCCCACGCTGCAGATGCTGTTGATGGCCTGGCAGCGCTTGGGCCGCGAGGAAGAAGCGCGCAGCGAGCTGGAAGCCGCCGTGCAGGCGAACCCGCAGCTGCATGATCTGTGGATGGCGCGCTTGGCCGTGGCTCAGGTGGGCAGCGAAGAAGCCGTCGATGTCGTCGAACGCTGGCTGAGCGCAATGCCTGAGCACCTGCCGGCGCTGGAAGCAAGGATGAGCCTGCATGACATGAACGACCAGGCCGAAGAGGCCGAAGCCGTGGCCCGCCACATCATCGAACTGGAGCCGGGCCGGGTCAGTGGCGAACAGCGTATTGTCGAAGCGCTGTTGCAGCGCGAGCCGAGCGCGGCGATTGCGCATGTGCAGTCGTTGATGGACAACGCGCCGGAGCAGGCGCGCATCGGTGTGCGCAGTTGGCTGGGTGCAGTACAAGACCGTGCAGGCGATCGCGCCGGGGCCTTGGCTAGCTGGTTGCGTGTGCATGAAGAAATGGCACCTAACCGTCTACCGCTGCCGCAGCAGGCACGTGCACCGGCCGAGTGGCCTGTGATGGGCGAGGTGGCTGGCGACAATCCGGTGCGGCCGATGTTCCTGTGGGGCGCGCCGGGTTCGGGCGTGGAACGTGTAGCAATGGTGATGGCCGCCGGCAGCCGCGTGCTGCGCGACGACCGTTTCGGCCCGGCCCCGCCCGATGACGCCTTCCAGAATTTCTTGACCTTGCAGCGTCTGGCCACCGACGCACTGACGCCGGAACAGCTGGTGCAGCAATGGCGCGCAGCGCTGCCGGCGCGCGGTATCGAAGACGGCAACGTGATCGACTGGCTGTTGTGGTGGGACAACGCCCTGCTGTGGGCGTTGCGCCCGCAGCTACCAGAAGGCCGTTTGGTCATTGCCCTGCGTGACCCACGCGACATGCTGGTGGAATGGCTGGCACTGGGTGCGCCAGCACCGTTGGCGGTGACCTCGTCCAGCGAGGCGGCGCAATGGCTGGCACGCGCGCTGGCGCAGATAGCGCTGCTGCATGAGCAGAATCTGTATACCCACATGATCATTCATACCGACGATGCGGTGAATGATCCGGCGGCGATGGGGGCATTGTTGGAGCAGGCCTTTGGCCTGCGTTTCCCGCCGGTGCGCAGTCTTGGCCAGAGCACCATCCCGGCCGGCCACTGGCGTAACTACGCACAGGTGCTGGCATCGGAGTTTGCGGTGCTGACCCCGGTTGCCGTGCGTCTGGGTTACCCCGAAGCCTGATCAAGGAGCAATGATGAAACTGGACAGTCAGAGTTTTCAGAACGGGCAGCCGATTACGGCCGAGTTTGCCGCAGGTGATGCCAATGGCTTTGCTGGCAACCGCAACCCGCAGCTGGGGTGGAGCGATGTGCCGGCAGGCACACGCTCGTTCGCCCTGATCTGCGTGGACCCGGACGTGCCGACCGTTGCCGAGCTCGTCGGTCGTGATGACGTCAGCATTCCGCTGGATCAGCCGCGGGCCGACTTCGTGCATTGGGTAATGGTGGATGTTCCTGCGGACCTGCGCGAAATCGCTGCCGGCAGCTGCAGTGATGGCTTCACAGCGCACGGCAAGGCCCAGCCGGCCGGTCCGGCCGGCGCACGTCAGGGCATCAACGATTACACCGGCTGGTTTGCCGGCAATGCGCAGATGAGCGGCACCTACTACGGTTACGACGGCCCTTATCCGCCGTTCAACGACGAGCGCCTGCACTGTTATTTCTTCCGCCTGTTTGCGCTGGATCTAGAGCGTCTGCCGGTCGACGGTGCATTCACCGCCGGCGACGTTCATCGCGCCATGCAGGGCCATGTGCTGGCCGAAGCGACGGTGCATGGCACGTATACGTTGAACCCGAAGCTGGGTTGAACGTGATGCCTGTTTTGTAGGAGCGGGGTAATCCGCGGAGGCTGGGGTTGGAAACGTTATGGGGGTTGGGGGCGGGGCGGGCGCGGGTCCGCGGGCGCACGCACAGGTGGGGGGGGGGGGGGGGGGGGGGGCGGGGGGGCGGGGGTGAGGGCGGGCGGGGGGGTGGGGGGGGGGGGGTCCCGGGCGCGGGGGGGGGGGGGGGGGGGGGGTGGGGTGGTTGTGGGGGGGGGGGGTTGGTTGTGGTGCGGCGGGGCGCGCGCCTGGCGGTGGTTGTTTTTTTCTGCCCGGCGGCGGCGCCCCCCCCCCCCGCTCCTACAGACCTGCAAAACAGAAAGGGCGCCTTGCGGCGCCCTTTCTGTTTGTTCGACGGTGATGGCTTATTTGGCCATTTCCGACATGACAACCATGTCCAGCACGTAGGCCTGCGACGGCGCATCGGCCGGCGGGTTCTTGATCTGGTAACGCTTCAGACGCAGTACGTTACGCACGCCCGGCTCGTGGGTGTAACCCTCGATGTTGCCGTAGAAGTTGGTGAACTCACCGCGCTTGCCCTGTTCCAGGCCCTGCTCGTTGTACTTCACTTCACGCACCTGCAGGCAGGTGGCGTCCTTCATCAGCGGGTGCGGGCAGGGCTTGGTCTGCGGCTCTACTTCCATGAACACGATCTCGCCCGGGCCGCCGTAGCGGGTTTCGGCGGTCGGCTCGGCGCGGAAGCTGAGCACGTCGCCAGAAGCAGTGACCAGGGTCATTGCCGAAGCGTCCAGTGCACGCACGGTCAGCTTGCCCTGCAGGCGCTCGCTGATCAGGCCATCAACCGCCATCAGCGGGCCCTGGCAGGCCTTGTTGGTGGACATCAGGTTGCCGACGGTCAGGGCACCGGCTTCCAGCGTGTAACCGCCGCCGATGTTGTTGCAGGCGTTGCTGACCGACAGGCGGTTGTCCTTGAAGTCCAGGGTCAGCGGCTTGTCGGCCTGCACGAACAGGCCGTCGATGCGCTTGCCGCTGGCGTCCACGGCGTTGTCCAGCAGCCAGTGGTTTGCAGCCAGCTGGGTGGTGTCGAGGTTCGCGGCAGGAGCGGCGGTGCTGGTGTCGGGGGTGGCTGCGGTTTCGCTCTTGGTGGTGGCCGGCGGGTTGCTGCAGGCGGTCATGAGGGCGATGGGCAGTGCCAACAGAAGAAGACGCTTCATGGTGAACTCCTTGTGGTGCTTTGGAAAAGTCAGGACGTCAAACGGCCAAGGCCGGATGACGGGGTTGCACTTGCTACTGCACGTTCAGTTACCAGCAGGCAAAAACAACAGCAGGCCGAAGCCCAATGCAATGCGGTATAGCGCGAAGCCGGTGAAGGGACGGCGTTTGATGTAGCTCAGCAGCCACTTCACCACGATGAAGCCGGTGATCGCCGCTGCCACGAAGGCTACGCCAACGTCGGTCCAGTTTTCGTTGCCCAGCTGGCCTTTCTTGAACATCTCAAGCAGGGCATAGCCGCTGGCCGCGAACATGGTGGGGACGCCAACCAGGAAAACAAACTCGGCGGCCGCGGAGCGACGGGTCAGGCCCAGCAGCAAGGCCATGAAGATGGCTGCGGCCGAGCGCGAGGTGCCGGGGAACACGCCGGCCACCACCTGCGCCAGGCCAACCGCCACGGCAACCTTCCAGGTCACGGTGTCGCTGTCGGGCAGGCGTCCGGCAAAGCGTTCGGCAACCAGCATCCAGACGCCGCCGATGACCAGCGCCCAGGCCACCGGGGTGACGGTTTCAGGCAGTTCCCAGCCGGCCAGGCGCACCGGCAGGCCGACCACGGCGGTGACCAGGAAGGCCACGCCCAGCTTCATCACGTAGTCGCGGTTGTCGCGCTGGTTCAAGCCGGTGGCCAGCGACCACAGACGCTGCCGGAACGCCAACACCACGGCCAGGATGGCGCCGGCCTGGATGACGATATTGAAGAAGTCCGAGCGCGCGCCCAGCCAATGCTGGGCGATCAACAGATGGCCGGTGCTGGAAATGGGGAGGAATTCGGTGAGGCCTTCGAGAATGCCCAGTAGCAGGGCGGAGAGCAGGTCGGACATGAGGGCTGGTATGGGAAAGGCGGGCACAGCATAGAACATTAAGTGTTATGCACCTGAATGGTGCATGGCATGAAAACAGCACCAGATTGGTGCTTATAACCACTGACACCATCTGCATACAGTCAATAAAAACAATGTGTTACCGGGTTTTGAAAGTTGGCACGTCATTTGCTTTGATACATGCACATCATCCATCCGAGGTTGCACCCGATGTCGCTGGAAAACGTTGAGAAGCTGATCAAGGACAACCAGATCGAGTTCATCGACCTGCGTTTCGTCGACATGCGTGGCATCGAGCAGCACGTGACCTTCCCGGTCTCGATCATCGAGCCGTCGCTGTTCGAGGAAGGCAAGATGTTCGATGGCAGCTCGATCGCCGGTTGGAAGGGCATTGCCGAGTCGGACATGGTGCTGCTGCCGGACGCCGACAGCGCCTACCTGGACCCGTTCTACGCCGACCCGACCCTGGTGTTGATCTGCGACGTGCTCGACCCGGCCACCATGCAGGGCTACGGCCGTTGCCCGCGCGGCATCGCCAAGCGCGCCGAGTCCTACCTGAAGTCCTCCGGCATCGCCGACCTTGCGTTCTTCGGCCCGGAACCGGAATTCTTCATCTTCGATTCGGTGCAGTTCGCCAACGACATGGGCAACACCTTCTACAAGATCAATTCTGAAGAAGGCGCCTGGAACACCGGCAAGAGCTACGACGGCACCAACACCGGCTACCGTCCGACCGTGAAGGGTGGTTACTTCCCGGTGCCGCCGACCGACTCGCTGCACGATATCCGCGCCGAGATGTGCAAGGTGCTGGAAAAGGTCGGCATCGAAGTCGAAGTGCACCACCACGAAGTGGCCAATGCCGGCCAGTGCGAGATCGGCGCCAAGTTCAACACCCTGGTGACCAAGGCCGACGAACTGCAGCGCATGAAGCACGTCATCAAGAACGTCGCCCACCGCAACGGCAAGACCGTCACCTTCATGCCCAAGCCGCTGGTCGGCGACAACGGCAGCGGCATGCACGTGCACCAGTCGCTGGCCAAGGGCGGCGCCAACCTGTTCTCCGGTGACGGCTACGGTGGCCTGAGCCAGATGGCGCTGTGGTACATCGGCGGCATCTTCAAGCACGCCCGTGCGATCAACGCCTTCGCCAACTCCGGCACCAATAGCTACAAGCGCCTGGTTCCGGGCTTCGAAGCACCGGTGATGCTGGCTTATTCGGCCCGCAACCGTTCGGCGTCGTGCCGCATTCCGTGGGTGTCCAACCCGAAGGCACGCCGCATCGAAATGCGTTTCCCGGATCCGATCCAGTCCGGCTACCTGACCTTCACCGCGCTGATGATGGCCGGCCTGGACGGCATCAAGAACCAGATCGACCCGGGCGCACCGAGCGACAAGGATCTGTACGACCTGCCGCCGGAAGAAGAGAAGCTGATCCCGCAGGTCTGTTCCTCGCTGGACCAGGCACTGGAAGCGCTGGACAAGGACCGCGAGTTCCTCAAGGCCGGCGGCGTGATGAGCGACGATTTCATCGACGCTTACATCGCGTTGAAGATGAAGGAAGTCACCGCGTTCCGCGCAGCGACCCACCCGCTCGAGTACCAGCTGTACTACGCAAGCTGAGTCAACAAGCTGATGTAGCGGCGGCCATCGCATAGCGCTGGCCGCCGGCAACACCAGGTGTAGTTACTAGCTGTTATTTGGCGGCGGTGGCGTAGACCCTCCCCCTCCCATCTGTGTCATCGCCGCCGCCTTTGTTGCTGGGGAGCACAAAGGTGATGCAACAGCCAGCAACACACTTGCAGGGGCAAGAGAATCCGAGCGCGCGGCATGGGCCACTCCTCCCTCCCGCGTGGTTGTAGCGGCCGGTAGCACTGCCGGTGGCAACAGCCAGGCCCATGATGCGTTCGGCGCAACAGCCAGCGGCCGCACAACGGCCGGTGGAAGACACGATGCCGGCCCGCAGCCGCAGGCCGGTCTCCTCCACATCGGGACATGCGCATGAAATTAATCTCCGCGATCATCCGTCCATTCAAGCTCGACGAAGTGCGTGAAGCCTTGGGCGCCGCAGGCGTTTCCGGCATCACCGTCACCGAGGTCAAGGGCTTTGGGCGGCAGAAAGGCCACACCGAGCTGTACCGTGGCGCCGAATACGTCGTCGATTTCCTCCCCAAGATCCGCATTGAAACCGCCGTCACCGACGACAACGTCGATGCCGTGATCGAAGCCCTGCAGGGCGCTGCTGGCACCGGCAAGATTGGTGACGGCAAGATCTTCGTTACCGCGCTTGAACAAGTGGTGCGTATCCGCACCGGCGAAACAGGCGCCGACGCGCTTTAAGAACCCGCTACCGACCCGTCCTCCGGCGGCAGCGACCGCCAGGTGACAACAGGTCGCTGGCAGGTTCCACCCCCACAACCGGAGTCGACAATGCGAACGGAATTTTTCACCGGGTTGAAAGCCCGGCTCGGAGGCCTGTGCCTGTCATTCATGCTCACCGCCGTCGTGCTGGGCATGTTTTCGAGCAGTGCGTGGGCCCAGGAAACACCGGCACAGCCCACTGCCGCGACTGAAGTGGCTGCACAGCCGGTGGAGGCCGCAGCTGCACCTGCTGCAGAAGCCGCTGCCGCACCCAGCTTCGACAAGGGCGACGTGGCCTGGATGCTCACCGCCACCTTGCTGGTCTTGATGATGGTCGTACCCGGCCTTGCGCTGTTCTATGGCGGCCTGGTGCGGGCCAAGAACGTGCTGTCGGTGCTCAGCCAGGTGCTGGTGGTGTTCTCGCTGGTGCTGATCCTGTGGGTGGCCTATGGCTACAGCGCGGTGTTCAGTGCGGGCAACCAGTTCTTTGGCTCGTTCACCGAATTTGCCTTCCTCAAGGGTTTTACCCCGGACTCGGTGGGCAATACGCCAATCGTCGGCCTGCCGGACTTCCTGTTCGTCGCCTTCCAGTCGACCTTTGCCGGTATCACCACCGCGCTGATCGTCGGCGCCTTCGCCGAGCGCATCAAGTTCCGCGCGGTGCTGCTGTTCTCGGCGCTGTGGTTCACCCTGAGCTACATCCCGATGGCGCACATCGTCTGGGGTGGTGGTTACCTCGGTGAGATGGGAGCGATCGACTTTGCTGGTGGCACCGTGGTGCACATCAATGCCGGTGTTGCCGGCCTGGTTGCCGCATGGTTCGTCGGCAAGCGCCTGGGTTATGGCCAGACCGCGTTGAAGCCGCACAACCTGCCGCTGACCTGGATCGGCGCAATGCTGCTGTGGGTGGGTTGGTTCGGCTTCAATGCCGGCTCCGCCGCCGCCGCCGACACCGTTGCCTCGCTGGCCTTCATCAACACCGTGTTGGCAACCGCAGCGGCCGTGTTGGGCTGGACGCTGGTGGAAGCGGTCACCAAGGGCCATCCGTCAGCGCTTGGTGCAGCCTCAGGCGCTGTGGCCGGTCTGGTCGGTGTTACCCCCGCCTGCGGCACTGTCGGTCCGCTGGGCGCCATCGTCATTGGTTTTGTCACCGGCATCGTCTGCGTTTGGGGCGTGACTGGCCTGAAGCGTTTGTTGAAGGCGGACGACACCGCCGACGTTTTCGGCGTGCATGGCGTGGGTGGCATTGTTGGCGCCATTCTCACCGGCGTGTTCAGCGCACAGTCGCTGGGCGGCACCAAGGTTGATCTGGATATCGGCCACCAGGTTTGGGTGCAGGTAGTCAGTGTCGGCTTCACCGTGCTGTGGTCGGCCGTAGTCACCGCTGTGATCCTGCTGCTGGTTCGGGCCCTGGTCGGCCTGCGCGTAAGCGAAGAAGCCGAGCGCACCGGTTTGGACGTCACCACCCACGGCGAATCGGCGTACGAGGCCTGACCGCTTAAGCCCCTCTCCCGCTTGCGGGAGAGGGGTTGGGGTGAGGGCGCTCTCGGTGCAAAGAGTGAAGGCACCGAAAACCCTGCAATTGCATTGATAGCCCCTCTCCCGCTTGCGGGAGAGGGGTTGGGGTGAGGGCAGCTTTTGAGGCATTACCGGTAAGACCCCTGCCGAGCATGGCTCGGCACTACAGGCCTTCCGCCAGCACCAGCGCTTTTACCTTTTCAGCCTTCTCGAAATGATCCAGCCGATGGATCGATATCCACCACGTAGCCGCTTCCATCAGCAGCTCGGGATCATCATTGCGATTGGCAAAAAACGCATAGAACGACAAGCCAACCGTCGACCCTTTCGCCGCGATCTTGGCATCGCAGACCGCAACGATTTTCTGTTTCAATGAATCACGCATTGCTTCTCCAGCAGATCGTCGAAAAACGAGCCTGCATAGCCTAGACAGAATGGGCAGCCATCCCCAGCGGAAAGCGTTTTGAACATGCAGTGCATGTTCCGCACCGGCATCACACCGGACTCCCCAACTCCCTGAGCAGGCCCTCCAATGCAAGCAGCCTATTCCGTCGCATCTGTGGGCAACGACTCCAGCGCATGCCAGACCGCACTTGCAAAGCCGAGCGCAGCAACGTGCAATGGCCTGCATGAAGACCAAACTGCTGCCGCTCGCCCTGTTGGCCACGCTGACTGCCTGTACCTCCACACCGGAGCGCAATCCGCTCGCGCAGTGGGTGCCGTCGCCGAACTACAACGATCGCCAGCCGGTGCTGATCGTGCTGCACCACACCGAGCAGGATTCGGTGCAGGAAAGCCTGGACACGCTGCGCAGCGCCAACAGCGGCGGCAAGGTCAGCTCGCACTATCTGGTTGGCAGCGATGGTGAGCTCTATCAGCTCGTGGCCGATGGCGAACGCGCCTGGCATGCCGGTGGTGGCCGCTGGGGCGGCTTCACCGACCTCAACTCCACTTCGATCGGCATCGAGATCGACAACAACGGCGACAGCCCGTTCACCGCGCCGCAGATCGCCAGCCTGCTGCGCCTGCTCGACGATCTCTGCAAGCGCTACAACATCCCGCGCAGCCAGATCATCGGCCACGCCGACCTGGCCCCGACCCGCAAGGCCGACCCCAGTCGTTACTTCCCGTGGCAGCAATTGGCCGAGGCCGGTTTCGGCCTGTGGCCGGACCCTAGGCACGGCCCGGCGCCCGCAGGTTTTGACAGCTGGATGGCAATGCAGGCCTTCGGTTACGCGCTGGACGACCGCGCCGCCGCTGCGCGCGCTTTCCACCGCCGCTTCCGCGGCAGCGACAGCCTGCCCTCTGAACTCGACGCCGAAGACGCCCGCATCCTGTATTCCCTGCTGCAGCAGAAGCAGTGATCGGCCTGCTTTGCACTATATTGGTGCAATGACCGACGTAGAGTTCTCGCCCACCCCGGAATTGCTGGCCACACCACTGGTCTGGTGTGGCGCAGACGGCCGCATCCAGGGCGCCAACCCGGCCTTCTGCCGTTGGCTGGGGGTAAGCGTACGGCGCCTGCTCGGCCAGCCACTGGTGTCGCTGGAAGCGCAGGGCGAGGTTCTGGCGCAGCGCCTGGCCAATCCGGCCACCGACCTGACCCGCCTGCCGCGGCTGACCTTGGCTCTGCCAGGAGAGACCCCGCGCTTTGCCGATGGTTGGTTGAGTGCGGTGGAGCAGGGCGGCTGGCTGCTGGAAGCGCACCCGGTGGATGAGTTCCAAGGTGCCGATCCGGCGCAGGTACTGCCTGGCGCGTTCAGCGCGGCCTTGAAGGGTTTGGCCCACGAGCTGCGCAATCCTCTGGCCGGGCTGAAAGGCGCCGCCCAGTTGCTGGCCCGGCGCGCCGCCGGCCGCGATGCCGACGAACGCGAGCTGATCGAACTGATCGGCGCCGAGATCGAGCGCCTCAATACCTTGCTGGAACAACTGCTGTCGCCGGCCCCGCAACGCCCGCATGCGCCGCTGAACATTCACGCCGCGCTGGAACGCGTGTTGCGTCTGGTCGAGAACGAAGCCGGTTGGTCGGTACGCCTGCTGCGCGACTACGACCCCAGCATTCCTGAGTTCCCCGGCGATGGCGACCGCCTCACCCAGGCCTTGTTGAACCTGGTCCGCAATGCGATCCAGGCCGGCGCCACCAGCGTCACCCTGCGCACCCGTGTCGAGCATGGCCTGCGCATTGCCGAACAGCCCTACGCGCTTGCCTTGCGGCTGGAAGTGGCCGACGACGGCCGCGGCGTTCCGGAGGAACTGGCCGAGCACCTGTTCCTGCCGTTGGTCAGCGGCCGCGCCGAAGGCACCGGGCTTGGCCTGGCCCTGGCCCAGCAGGTCGCCCGCGAACACCGCGGCACCTTGAGCTACCGCTCGCGCCCCGGCCACACCGTGTTCACCGTGCTGCTGCCGTTACCTGCCGCCGAGGAAGCGCCGGAGGTGGGTGATGCATAAGTCGACACAAGCCGCGACCGTCTGGGTAGTCGATGATGATCGTTCGGTGCGTTTCGTCCTGACCACCGCCTTGCGCGACGCCGGCTACACGGTGGAAGGTTTCGACAGTGCTGCCGCTGCGCTCGCAGCGATGGCGAGGCAGCCGGTGCCGGATCTGCTGTTCACTGATGTGCGCATGCCCGGTGACGATGGATTGGTGTTGCTGGACAAGCTCAAGACCGCGCATCCGCAGCTGCCAGTGATCGTGATGTCGGCCTATACCGATGTGGCGAGCACGGCGGGTGCTTTCCGCGGTGGCGCACACGAGTTCCTGTCCAAGCCATTCGATCTGGACGATGCAGTGGAGCTGGCCCGGCGCGCGCTGCCAGAAACCGAGGAGCTACCCGCACCGGCTGTCGTGCCTGCACCGGCCAAAAAAGAAGAAGGCCCGCCACAGCTGATCGGCGATACGCCGGCCATGCGCGCGTTGTTCCGTGCCATCGGCCGTCTCGCACAGGCGCCCTTGTCAGTGTTGATCAATGGAGAGACCGGCACCGGCAAGGAGTTGGTGGCGACCGCATTGCATCGCGAATCACCGCGCGCCAAAGGCCCGTTCGTCGCACTCAACACCGCAGCAATACCGGCCGAGCTGTTGGAAAGCGAATTGTTCGGCCACGAAGCCGGCGCCTTCACCGGCGCGACCAAGCGCCATATCGGACGCTTCGAGCAGGCCGACGGCGGCACCTTGTTCCTCGATGAAATCGGCGATATGCCGCTGGCTTTGCAGACGCGATTGCTGCGCGTTCTTGCCGAAGGCGAGTTCTTCCGCGTTGGTGGTCGTGAGCTGATCCGCGTCGATGTGCGCGTGGTTGCCGCCACCCACCAGGATCTGGAAGCGCTGGTCGAACAAGGGCGCTTCCGTGCCGATCTGCTGCACCGGCTGGATATGGTGCGCTTGTTGCTGCCGCCGCTGCGCGAGCGTCTTGGCGACGTGCCGCAACTGGCCGAGAACTTCCTTGCCAACGCCGCGCGCCGGCTCGACATGCCGCCAAAGCGCCTGTCTGTGGCCGCGGTGAAAGCGCTGCGCGAGCACCACTGGCCGGGCAACGTCCGCGAACTGGAGAACGTCTGCTGGCGTCTGGCGGCGTTGGCCGTCGCCGATACGGTATCGGCCGAGGACGTGCAGGCCGCCTTGAACCGCGGTGGGCGTGCCACCGGCAGTACCGCCGCGGTGGCCCCGCAGCACTGGGACAAGGCCTTGGCGGCATGGGCCAGGCAGCGTCTGGCCGAAGGCGCCAGCGGCCTGCATGTCGAGGCACGTGAGCGCCTGGACGCTGTGCTGCTGGAAGTGGCACTGGATTTCACCGATGGCCATCGCGCCGATGCCGCCACGCGGCTGGGACTTGGCCGTAACACCGTTACCCGCAAACTTGGGCCTGGCCGCCGTCGCGGCAGTTGAGCATGGCACCGGCCCGCCTGATCTGTTGCAAGGAGATATCGATGCGCATCCTGCTTCCTCTCACCGCCAGCATTACTGCCGCGCTGCTCAGCGCCTGCGGTTCCACGCCTGCACCCAAGCCGGAGGCCCCGCCGCCGATGGCTACGGTCAGCACCGCCAAAATGGCCGAAGCCAATCTGGCCCCGGCCTCGGCCAGTCTGGTCAGCGGGCGTCTGGCTTTGGTGCCGGAAGCCGGTGGCGTGCACATCACCGGCGTGATCGGCGGCTTGCCACGTGGTCAGCAGGCTGCCTTCCATGTGCATGAGAAGGGTGACTGCAGTGCGGTGGATGCCAGCAGTGCCGGTGGCCACTTCAACCCGGGCATGCAGCAGCACGGCCGCGCCGCTGCGGGCGCACATCATGCCGGCGACATGGACAACCTGCAGGCCGATGCCAAGGGCGTGGCGAACGTGGACGTTCATCTTCGCGGCGTTACCCTCGGCGGTGGTGCTGCAAACGACGTCGCTGGGCGCGCACTGGTGGTACATGCGTCAGCCGACGATTACCGCAGTCAACCGGCCGGCAATGCCGGCGCGCGTGTCGCCTGCGCGGTGATCCGCGTAGTGCGCTGAGCGTGCCTCCAAGCACGCGGACACCGATTCGATCCAGACCAGCAAGGGAGTTACCCAGATGCGATTGATCCATACCAGCTTGTTCCTCGCCAGCACCTTGGCCCTGACCGCCTGCAACAAGGGCGCAGAGCCCGATGCCGCACCGGCTGAGACCGTCGCGGCCGCAGCGGCCACCACGCCAGTTGCCGACCCGGCCGCACCACCGGAAATGGCCAAGCCGATTGCGACTGCACAGTTGCAGCCCACAAAGGACAGCACGGTCGCCGGCACGATCAACTTCAGCCTGGTCGACGGCCAGCTGCGCGCCAGCGGCGACATCACCGGCTTGAAGCCGGACAGCGAGCACGGCTTCCACATCCACGAGAAGGGCGATTGCAGCGCGCCGGACGGCACCAGCGCTGGCGGCCACTTCAACCCGGGCAGCAGCGAGCACGGCAGCATCAGCGCGGCGATGCATCACGGTGGCGACATGCCCAATATCAAGGCCGACGCGCAGGGCAACGCGCATATCGATGGCCCGGTGGCAAGCAACGTCAACGTCGGTGTTGGCGATGGTTTCGACATCGTCGGTCGCGGCCTGATCGTCCACGCCGACCCGGATGACTACAAGACCCAGCCGACCGGCAATGCCGGTGCGCGCCTGGCGTGTGCGGTGATCGCAAAAGCGCAGTGATGGACTCCCTCCGCAAGCGGAGGGCAGCTTGTCTCCCTCCCTTGCGCAACGCGCAGGGGAGGGTTGGGGAGGGGTGCTTTTGCTTCGCCTTGCTTCAAAACAGAAAAGGCTGCTTGCGCGGCCTCTCTGCAATAACCAACGCACACTCAATGCGCCAGCAAGGCCTTGGCATCCTGCCCGGCATTCACGTGCACATACAGCACGTCGATGCCATGCGCTTCCAATACGGCGGCCATCTGCCGCTGCCGCATCATGTACTGCTCGTACACGCGCTGCAGACGATCACAGTCGTTCTTGTCCTGCGCGTAATGCGCGCACCAGCCTGCCGGATCAAACAAGGCCATCCGCACTTCGCCGCCGACATAACGCAGCAGCGGCTCGGGTGAGGCGTCCAGCCATTGTTCTTCGTGGGGCGCGAACATCGCCGTTTCCAGTATTGGCCACAAATCCGCCAAGCCCTGGTTGTCGTACTGCATGGCCATCATCGCGGCCAGATCGTTGACGGTGAAATAGCGTGCGTGTTCGATCTGCGCGGCAAAGCTGTTCTGCGCCAGCAGCGCGGTGTCCGGTTGTGCCATGCCATTGGCCAGCAGCACGTCTTCCAGCGCATCACGCACTTCATGGCGCAGCGCCGCTTCACCGCCAGCCAGCACAAACGGCAGCAGCCGCAGCGCGCCACCGGTCAGCGCAGGATCGGCCTGCAGCGGCAGCGGGATCTCGCCGTTGGCATCGGCACCAAAGGCCAGCAGGCGCGCGCCGTGGTTGCGGCCAGGTGCGCGCATCTGCAGCTCTTCCAGGCGCCGATGAATGGGCAGGCCGGGGCGCAGCACTTCGGCCGGGTCGAAATGCGCGGCGGCGAAAACCAGATCCAGTTCGCTGACCTGCGGTACCAGTTTGGTCAGGTCGCGGCCGATCAGCGCTGCCAGCTCGCCAGCCTGCTCGGAGCCCAAGGCCGCCTTGCCGGGCTGCTCGCCGCCAGCCAGTTCCAATGCCACTACGCCAAGGGCGTTCACGTCGGGGTTTGAATTGCTCATGATTCGCGGTTGGCCCATCACGGCCTCGAAGCTACACTCAACACCATTATGCCTGCTATCGCGTGCAGGCCACTTTGAACACTCATTCCCATGTCAGGTACCCGCATGCCCAGCGCTCGACCCGTCGCCATCCTCGGTGGTGTCCGAATCCCGTTCTGCCGTCAGAACACCGCATATTCGGACGTTGGCAATCTTGGCATGTCGGTCCGTACGCTCGGGGCACTTGTTGAACGGTTTGGCCTGCACGGCCAGCAGTTGGGCGAAGTGGCGATGGGCGCGGTGATCAAACATCCCAGCGACTGGAATCTGGGCCGAGAGGCCGCGCTGTCGTCCGGCCTGTCGCCGCTGACTCCGGGCATCACCCTGCAACGTGCCTGTGGTACCTCGCTGGACAGCATCATCACCGTCGCCAACAAGATCGCCCTGGGGCAGATCGAGTCGGGCATCGGCGGTGGTTCGGATACCACCTCCGACGTGCCGATCGTCTACGGCAAGAAGCTGCGTGCACGTCTGCTGGCAGCCAACCGTGCCAAGAGCACGGGCGACAAGATCCGCACGCTGCTCAAGGGCTTCAAGTTCTCCGAACTCAAGCCTGAGTTCCCCGGTGTGGCCGAGCCGCGCACCGGCAAGAGCATGGGCGACCACTGCGAGGACATGGCCAAGGAATGGAACATCTCGCGTGAAGCACAGGACGAATGGGCGGTGTCCTCGCACAAGAAGCTCGCTGCTGCTTACGAGCGCGGTTTCTTCAGCGACCTGATCGCGCCGTTCCGCGGCGTCGAGCGCGACAACGTGCTGCGCCCGGACACCTCGCTGGAAAAGCTGGCCACCTTGAAGCCGGCCTTCGACAAGGTCTCTGGCCGCGGCACCCTGACCGCTGCCAACTCCACCCCGCTGACCGATGGTGCCGCTGCGGTACTGCTGGCCAGCGAAGAGTGGGCTCGTGCGCACGGCCATGAGCCGCTGGCCTATCTGCGTGATTCGCAGGTTTCAGCAGTGGACTTCGTGCATGGCGAAGGCCTGCTGATGGCACCGACCACTGCCGTGCCGGAAATGCTCAAGCGCAATGGCCTGACCCTGCAGGATTTCGATATCTATGAAATCCATGAAGCCTTCGCTGCGCAGGTGCTGTGCACGCTGAGCGCCTGGGAAAGCGAGGACTACTGCCGCAACCGTCTGGGTCTGGATGCAGCGCTGGGCCGTATCGACCCGGCCAAGATCAACCCGCTGGGTTCCTCGCTGGCTACCGGCCACCCGTTCGCCGCCACCGGTGCCCGCATCATCGGCACCGTGGCCAAGGAATTGGCCGCACGCGGTGGTGGTCGCGCGCTGGTGTCGATCTGCACCGCCGGTGGCATGGGCGTGGTCGCCATCGTCGAGCGTTGATGTAATTCTGTAGTGCCGAGCCATGCTCGGCAGAGGCGTTCCCGGTAATGCCTCTTGCCGACCATGGGTCGGCACTACGTGGTAGTGCTCCTGCCGAGCATCGCTCGGCACTACAGTTTGCTCACCAATGGATGGGGGTAAGACATGCAGCGCATCGCGATTGGTTTGGCAGTGCTGTTGGCAGGATGGGCGGCGCCAGCCGCTGCGATGACCTTCATGAAAGTGGAGCATGTCTGCCCGATTGGCGGTGAGCGCTTCAGTGCGCAGGAAATGGGCTCTGGCACGGCGTTCGGCCACTTCCTCGACGGTCGTCTGCACGGCGCCATCCAATCTCCGTGGCCACTGGTGTCCTGCCCGGGCAACGGCTTCGTCATCTACAAGGACGATTACAGCGCCGACGAGATCAAGCGCCTGACGGCCGTGGTCGAAAGCGACGACTACCAGCGCATGCGTGGCACTGAAACCAGCTACTGGTTGCTGGCGCGTTTGTTCGAAGCGGTCGATGCGCCACTGAAAGACCGAGCCGGTGTGCTACAGAGCGCTACCTGGCAGGCATCGCCCGAACAATACCCACGTTACGTGCAGGCCGCATCGGCGGCAGTTGCCCAACAATGTCCGGATGCGCGCGCCGCTGCCGAACGCGATGAGTCCTGGCTGTACTGCCAGATGTTGTTGGGCGAATGGGAGCGCAGGTTGTCGCGCTTCGATGCCGCGCGCGCGCGCTTCGAGCGCCTACAGCCACTCCCGGAACGTCTGGTGCTTGCGCAGAATCGCGAACGCACGCGTCGCCAATACGTTGCCGAAATCGCACAGCAACTGCAGCTTATCGCCGACAACAACCCGATGAACACCATGGCGGTGGATGCGAATGCACCGCCAGCCAAAGAGTCGACGGATGGGACAACTGCGCGCATTGCCGGCACCCCGGGGATGTCGCCCGAGGCAGCGCAGGCGGCAGCAGATACCGCTGCGACGGCGGCCGATGCGTCAGTCGAAGCTGCAGCATATGCGGCAGAAGCTGCTGCAGATGCCGCCTATACGGGTGGAACGACCATGGATGCCGCTGCCGCAGCAGCGGCCGCTGCGGAAGCAGATGCAGCCGCTGCCGCTGCCGCTGCCGCTGGCGCCGAGTCGACATCGACCAAGCGCTGAGTGGCGTTGTTCCGCAGACAGCTCAGCGGCGGGCCTTCCCCGTCGCGTGGAAAGTGCCAGCGGCCGCATGTGATGCCAAGACGCAGGTGCGGGTCGCCCAGGAGGTGGCCTGTTCGAATCTCACAAGGGACGTAACCAATGGATGAGTTCAACCCGTATGCCGCGCCGGAGGCCTTGCCGCCGCTTGCCAACACCAGTCCGGATAACGGGACCTGCTGGCGCGATGGTGATCAGCTGCTGGCCTTGCCGCATAGCGATCTGCCGCGTTACTGCGTCAAATGTGGAAAGCCGGCGCTGGAGTACCGCCAGCGCAAGTTCTACTGGCACTCGCCGTGGATGTACCTGCTGATCCTGCTGCACTTCCTGGTCTATCTGATTGCCGCACTGGCAGTGCGCAAGACGGCGGTGCACAACGTCGGTCTGTGTTCGGCGCACCGCAAGCGGCGGCTGAATTTCATCCTGATGGCGTGGGCGTCGCTGGTGCCGCTGTTCGGCTGTTTTCTGTTCGACAGTGGCGCGGTGATCGGCCTGGGGATACTGACGTTCCTGGTGATGGTGCTGTGGGGCCTGATCGGCATGCAGATACTCAAGCCCAAGAAGATCGATGTGAGCCTGGCGGTATACCGCGGAGTATCGCCGGCGTTTCTGGCGCGCCTACCGCGCTATCCGTATCGCCGCGACTAGGTCGGCAGTGAGCTACGCAGCAGCCCGGGCCATGCAGCGCCGGCTCAGTCCGCGTCGCTCGCTTGCGCGAGATCCAGCAGGAACTGGCTGATGGCCTGGCGCAGCGGCAGGTCATCGGTACGCTGCGCCAATGCATCTGCGCGCAGCGCATGATCCTGGGCGGCGGCAACATCGCCCAGGTTGGAATGACGTTCGGCCAGCGCCAGATGAATCGAGGCTTCGTAGCTGATCGCCTGCGCTGCGTTGGCAAGCATCAAGGCGTGGTTGTAGTGCTCAATGGCGACATGGTCATCGCCGGTGAAGTCGGCCAGCGTTTCCCACAGGAACGGATGATCGCGGCCGGCAGCGGCGATTGAATCGCAGTAGGCGTGCAGCTGCGTATACAGCGAAGCACTGATGTTTTCCTCGCCATCCTCGCTGGCATTGAGGATGGCATCGGTCAGCTCGACCACGCGCGCATGGATATCCGGAGGTATGTTCATTACGGCTCGTTACGGAAAGCGTTGAGGGTGCGCCTGCAGGTGCTCAGCCCGGCAAACGCGGGAAGCCATGCGCATCGCGCTCTTCGGCCACGGCCTGGTCCTGGATCTGCTGGTGCAGGTTGCGGCGTTGGATCGGTTGCGGCGTTTCGCCGCGGCGCTGACGCACCGCATTGAGCAGGCATTGGTTTGCCAGTGCTTGCTCATCCTGTGCGGCAAACACCTCGCCCAAGGCTTCCCAGGCGTCCGCACCGGCATCCTGGGCGATGGCGCGGTGCAGGAACTCCTCGGCTTGCGCCCATTGGCCTTGACCGGCGGCCAGGCGCGCCAAGCCCAACAGCAGGGCAGGGCTGTTGGGATGCGACTGCAGCCAGCGTTGTGCGCTTGCCCGGCGCGAATCGAATTTCTCCACCGGCAGCTGCGTGTACAGGCTGACCAGCGCCTCGTCCCAGTGGCTGTCCAGGGTCTGCTCGATGCTGCGCAGGGCGACATCGGTCCAGTTCAATGCAACCGCGCGCTGTGCGTAGCGCGCCACCGCCTGTGGGCTGACGCGGAGCGACTTGGGCAGCACTTCCCAGCGTGCAGCCAGCGTATTGACGTCGCTGGCCTCGTCGAGCATCTGCAGGGCGAGCGTGGTTTCCAGTCCGGCAACGGCGCTAGGTGGCAGCACTTGTTGCTGGCGTAATGCGCCCAATTGGCCGTACGCCTCCTCGGCGCGACCGGCGCGCTGCAATGCCTCGGTGCGCAGCCACAGGCCGCGTGGCGGCAAGGGTTGCAGGGCCGGCAGGTCCAGCGCGTTGATCGCCTCCAGCGGCTTGTCCAGCTGCAGCCAGCGCTCGGCGCTGTGCAGGGCGTGCAGGTGTGGGTCGGCTTCCGCCAGTTGCTGCAGGTGTTGACCGGCGCTGCTGTTGTCCTCGCGTGCTTCAGCCGCACGCATGGCGGCAACCAGTGCGATCGGGCGTACGGCTTTCTCCGTTGCGGCGCTTTGCAGCAGTTTTTCGGCGCGCTGCCATTGGCCGTTGTCCAATGCCTGCAGGCCATCGATCAAGCGTGCACGGCCCTGCTTGCGGCGATGCCGTGCCCAGGCGCGGAACGGGGTGCTGATCAGCGACCACAGCAGCCACAGCAGCAAGGTGACGATCAGCACCGCCAATGCGGCCTGCGGCAAGGTGGCGATGTAGTCGTGGTCGCCGGCACGGACAATCACTTCGCCCAGGGCGCGCACCGAGTCCTGGCCCAGCCATTGCGCGCCAAAGATGCCGAGAGCGGCCACCACCAATACCAGCAACAGGGAGCGGAATGCCTTCATGGTGCGTCCTTGGCGGCGCGCGTGCTGCGCAGTTGCTGCAGGGTGCTGCCGAGCTCGGGCAGGTTGGGGCGCAGTTCCACGCCGCGCATCTCGCGCAGTTCATGGCGACGCTGTTGACGCTGCGGCGAGTCCGGCCATAGCCGCTGCAGCCAGCCATCAGCGCGGTCCAGTGCCTGCTGCCAGGCCTTGTCATCGCCACGTTCGAGGGCGGCGCGGGCCAGGCTCAGCTCGATCTGCAGCGAGTCATTGGCGGCGATGCGTTCGGAGCGGGCAACCAGTACCTTGCCGTCGGCCGGGCGAATCTGCACCAGCGGCGACAGCATCTGCTGCCACCATGGTTGCTGGCTGTCGGCGGGCAGCTGCAGGTGTTCGGGCAGGCGTTCCAGTTCAGCGGACCATTGTTCAAGCTGGGCAGCGGTGCGGACGCGCACGCCTGGGCCCAATGCGTCCAGTGCATTGCGTTCCTGGATCAGCGCCTGGCGCAGGTTGAGGTAGTCGGGGCTGTCGATGCCTTCCAGTGCGCTGGCGGCCAATGCATACAGGCGACGCGCACCGTCCAGATCGCCGGCAAAGGTCAGCCGCTGCTGGGCTTGATTGAGCAGAAGTTCAGCCTCCTCGCGGCGTACGGCCTGCGCGCCCTGGCGCGAGCTGTCGGCCAATTGGGCGAGGTTTTCTTCCAGCAGTGCGTTGCGCTGGCTCAGCCCCAGCACTTCATCGCGCAGCACGCGGTTGGTGGCGGCGGCGTCCTGGATGCTGCGGGCATTGGCGCGTTGGTCGCGGCGCAGCGCTTCCAAGCCTTGCTGCAAGGCGGTCAGTTGCTGGCTGGCACTGTCGCGGGCCAGCTCGGCCTGCTGCTGGCGGCTCTGCCAGCTGTGCCAGCCAAACCAGCCGGCAGCGCCCAGCGCGGCGATGGCGATCAGTGGCAGGAGCCAGCGCAGCGGGCGGCGCGGTTGAACGGGTGCGACATCTTCATTCATCGGGGGGCAACATCCTTGGCGGGCATGGCCACGACACAAGGGTGACCACGTATTTGGTGCAGGCAAAGCATCGCCCGCGCGCAGCATGCCTGCAAGTCGCCTTTGGTTGCGTGCTCAGCCTGCGGCCGGGAAGAGTGCGGCGTGGGCGGCGCTGGCCAGTTGTGCAGGCAGGGGCCCGGCGGCCACGCTGACACTGCGGAAACCATGTTCGCTGGCAAGTTCCGCCAGCCGTGCGCTGGCGGCGACTGCAGCGGCCTGCTGCCACTGTTCCAGCAGGTCTGGCGGCAGATACGGCAGCACCGTCTGCAACGCTTCGCCGCTACTGATCGCTATGGCGTACGGGCTCGGCAGCGCCTGCAAACGGGCAATAGTGGTCTTGCTGACCGGCAACGGTACGCGTTCGTAGACGTCGATACGGTGCAGGTTGGCGCCGCGCTCGCGCACTTGCGCGGCAATCACACCGCGGCCACCGGGCGCGGTGACCAAGGCCACACGCAGGCCGTGCAGGTGTTGCATGGCGGGCAAGGCCAGCAGGCCTTCGCTGTCCATCCGGGTCGGCGCCTGCACGCTGGTTGCGCCACGGCGGCGCAAGGCGCGCGCGGTGCCTTCACCAACCGCTATCAGGCTGCCTGCCCGAAGCTCGGCCAACGGCAGCAAGCGCGCAGCGGCTTCGGCGGCGGCAGGGCTGGTGAACACCAGTCGATCGTATTCGCGGGCGGCGTTCAGCTGCTGGCGGGTGGCCTCATCGGTACGCATCTGCAGCCGCCAAGGCGACAACGCCAGCGTACGTGCACCCAAACGCGCAGCTGCGCTGCGCAAGGTGTCGTGCTGCCCTTGCGGACGCATCGAGATGAGATGCCAGACCGTGTCGGCTGACACATAGGCGGGGCGGTTCATTCCATGCATTATGCGGGCGCTTTCCGTTTTGCGTGCGCGTCCATGTCCAAACATTTTGATGACCCCGTGTTGCTGGAAAACCTTCAGCGCACTCTCACCGCAATGCCGCCGGTTGCGGCGATGGGCATCCACATTGCCGGCTACGACAATGGCGTGCTGCGCATGCAGGCGCCACTGGACGTCAACATCAACGACAAGGGCAATGCCTTCGGTGGCAGTCTGGCTTCGGTAATGACGCTATCGGGCTGGGCGCTGGTCAGCATGCGCCTGGGCTTGGCCGGCAAGCAGGCCGAGGTGTACGTGGCCGACAGCAACATCCGCTACCGCGCGCCTGTCTATGGCGACTTGCTGGCGACCGCACGGCTGGCACCGGACCAGGACTGGGATGACTTCCTGACCACGTTCATCAAGCGCGGCCGTGCGCGGGTGACGGTACGCTCGGCGATCGAAGGTGGCGCGGCCGAATTCGAAGGGCGCTTCGTTGCCCTCGGCAAAGGCTAAGATCGGTCATCACTCAGGGGGCCTGCATGTACCGAAACCTGTTCAAGTCCGCCGTCATCGCCCTGTTGCTGGTGGCCGGTGCAGCCCAGGCCGAAGGGCCGAGCCGGTCCCAACGCAGCAAGTTGTTGCCGACTCAGGATGCCTATGTCGCGGCCGTGCGCTGGGGCGATTTCGACAAGGCGGAAGGCTTTATCGACCCGCAGTACCTGCTGCAGCGCCCGATCACCGACCTGCAGCGTGAGCGCTACCGGCAGATCCAGGTGTCCAGCTACCGCGAGCGTTCGGTAGCTACCGGCGCCGATGGCAGCATCGAGCGGCGGGTGGAAATGGGCGTGATCAACCGCAATACCCAGGCCGAACGGCTGGTAATGGTGAATGAGCGCTGGCGCTGGGATCCGGAGGCCAAGCGCTGGTGGCAGGCGGCCGGTTTACCCGATCTTTGGCAGGGCCAATGAGGCATTGGCTGCATTTTCACCGGCTGTGCGACAATCCCTGCCCGCTTATCGACCCGTGACCTGAGTGAATTACGAAGAGTTGCTGGCCTTCGCCGGCCGAAATCCGATGCTGTCGCTGGCCCTGGTCGGCCTGACGGTGGCCATCATTGCCACCGAGGTCGCACGCCTGTTCCGCGGCTACAAGTCGCTCAAGCCGTCCGAATTGACCCATATGATCAATGCCGGCGGTGCGACCGTGATCGATCTGTCGGCTGCCGCCGACTTCGAGAAGGGCCATATTGCCGGTAGCCGCAATGTGCAGCCGGCCCAGTTGACCCCCGCGCACAAGCTGCTGGCCAACGCCAAGCAGAGCCCGGTGGTACTGCTGTGCCGTACCGGCAATGCCTCGGCAACAGCAGCCAAAGCACTGAAAAAAGCCGGTTACGAGCAGGTTTATGTGCTCGACGGCGGTTTGCCGGCATGGCAGGCAGCAGATCTGCTGCTGGTCAAAGGCCGCAACTGAGTCAGCAAATTTTCAGTCAGGGCTTGTGTAGGTGGGCAACCGCCCCCATCGCTGGTCTTGTACTAATCCCATTCAATGAACAATCTGTTCTGGAGTCTTGAGCAATGTCCGAAGAGAACACCAACGGCGTAGTCCCGGCCGACGAATCCGCCACCGGCCCGGCTTTCACCATCGAGAAGATCTACGTCAAGGACGTTTCGTTCGAGTCGCCGAACTCCCCGGTCATCTTCAACGAGAACGTGCAGCCGGACCTGCAGCTGAACCTGAACCAGAAGGTGCAGCGCCTGTCCGACACCGCTTTCGAAGTGGTGCTGGGCGTGACCCTGACCTGCAAGGCCGGCGACAAGACCGCCTATGTGGCCGAAGTCGAGCAGGCTGGCGTGTTCGGCCTGATCGGTCTGGAGCCGCAGGCAATCGACGTGCTGCTCGGCACCCAGTGCCCGAACATCCTGTTCCCGTACGTGCGTTCGATGGTGTCGGACCTGATCCAGGCTGGCGGCTTCCCGCCGTTCTACCTGCAGCCGATCAACTTTGAAGGCCTGTACGCCGAAACCCTGCGTCAGCGTCAGCAGCAGGGCGAGCCGTCGCTGGCCGACTCTGAGCCGGCTGGCAACGCCTGATCGGCGCCTGCGCTTCTGTATGAGTACGAACGACGCAGAAAAGATCGCCGTTGTTGGCGCGGGCTCCTGGGGCACCGCGCTGGCCACACTGTTGGCCCGGCACGGTCATACGACCGTGCTGTGGGGACGTGATGCAGCGGTAATCGAGGCGATTGATCAGCGTCATGAGAATCCCCGGTATCTGCCGGGGATTCCCTTGCCAGAATCTTTGCGCGCCAGCACCGACCTGGCTGCCACCGTTGCCGGGGCAGACTGGATCCTGGTGGTGGTGCCTTCGCATGCCTTTGCCGAGACCGTGCGCGCGCTGGCGCCGCTGCGGCCGGCTGGGGCAGGCGTGGCTTGGGCAACCAAGGGCTTCGAGCCCGGCTCAGGCCGTTTCCTGCATGAAGTAGCGCGTGAAGTGCTGGGCCCGGACGTGCCGTTGGCTGTCGTTACCGGCCCGTCCTTCGCCAAGGAAGTCACCTTGGGCCTGCCCACCGCCATTACCGTTCACGGTGATGAGGAGGCGTTCGCCCAGCAGGTAGCTGACGCCATGCACGGCCCGGCGTTCCGCGCCTATACCGGTGACGACATGGTCGGCGCCGAGCTGGGCGGGGCGATGAAGAACGTGCTGGCAGTGGCAACCGGCGTGGCCGATGGCATGCAGCTGGGCTTGAACGCCCGTGCCGGCCTGATCACCCGCGGGCTCAATGAAATGCTGCGGCTGGCGGCTGCCATCGGCGGCAAGCCGGAAACTCTGATGGGTCTGGCCGGCCTCGGCGATCTGGTGCTGACCAGCACCGGCGACCTGTCGCGCAACCGCCGCCTGGGTCTGGCGCTCGGACGTGGCCAAAGCCTGCCCGATGCAGTGAAGGAAATCGGCCAGGTGGTGGAATCGGTACAGACCGCCGATGAAGTCATGCGCCAGGCTGACCGTCACGGCATTGATCTGCCGATCTCCAAGGCAGTGCAGTCGGTATTGCATGGCGAACTGAGCCCGTCCGAAGGCCTGCAGCAACTGCTGGCCCGTGAGCAGAAGCCGGAATACCCGGATACGCTTTTCAAGTAAGAATGAGCGAAGTTTGACGAAGAAGCCCGGCAATGCCGGGCTTTTTTTTGCCCCCTCCCTTTGGCGCAGCCAAGGGGAGGGTTGGGGAGGGGTAGCTTTGGCCGTGCTGGTAAGGCCCTTGCCGAGCATGGCTCGGAACTACAAAAACCCGGACGCCGCCCAAAAAGAAGCCCGGTCGGGGGAGGACCGGGCTTCCAGCGGCGCGTGGGAGAGAGGTCACGCGCCATACAACACCACTATTTGTTGCTTGCAGCTTTGTCGCTTACCAGGTGAAGCGCGGGCCGACGAACCATTCCTTGTCGCCAGCCTTGGCCAGCTTCACTTCGCCGGTCAGGCCCCAGTTCGGGTTGAACTTGGCGGTGGCGCCAACGCGGCCGTAGAACTCGCCGTCCGGATCGTAACCACGCTTCTTGCTGAAGTCCTCGTAACCGGCCAGGGCGTAGCCCTCGATGTTCTGGGTGAAGGCAGTGCGCACGCCGACTTCAGCGCTGTAGCCGCTGAACTTCGGGCCGTACTCGAGATCCAGCTTCTGGTAGGCCGCACGTGCCAGCAGGTCGGTGTTCGGGGCCACGGTGTAGTTGTAGCCAACACCCAGGCGCCACTGGTCCACGTCAACCTTGCTCTTGTCGGTTTCCTGCGCGTTGTACTCACCGAACACATGGAAGTTCGGATGTACCGCGACCGAGCCCTTCACCGCAAAACCATCGGCGTCGCCGCCCTTGGTATCGGTGTTCACATAGCCGCCTTCCACATAGTTGTAGGACAGGCCATCGGCAGCCGAAGCGGCGAACGGCAGGGCGGCCAGCAGGCCCAAAGCGATCAAAGAAGTCTTCATTTCGGCATTACCTCGTTATTGGTCTTGATCGTTACGGCCTGAATCTGTGGCCGTTCGATAGTTGTGAATTATCCGTTAGCCGACGGAATCCACCCTGAATACCAAACTGACCAGTACATAAATTAGCTGGGCTTTTGGGGAACTTTGCTTGCGGTGATCGATGTGCAACGCGCTACAGACTTCTGCTGCATGAGGCGAAAGCCGTGCGGCAGGTTGGCTGATCGATCCTGACAAACGCGGCCTCGCCTTCGATGTGCTCGCAGCGAAGTGTCGAGTGGGGGTGGATGAGTAGCAGGACTATCGGGTTGCCCGTGTTGGTTTTCGGAAAGGGCGATAAATGGGATCCAGCAAGACGCGCGTCTGCAGTTCCCCGTGCTGCAGTTGGTGAGGTTTCCGATGTGAAGCTAGTTCGGGCGAAATTCCAGCGTCCAGCGGCATTTCGTTTCACAGATGAATCTGCGTGTTTCAAGTCCCTGGCATGGCGAGGAATTCAAGTTGATTCCCATGTTTCTCTTCAGGGTAGCTGTCGATAATCGTGCCGACGGCGTTGCATTGGCTGCTTGTAACGCCCATACGCTCCAAGCCAGCAGGGAGACTTGTTGCCGCGCGTGAACACATGAAAGGAATTTCGCTTTGTGGCGGCGCTGGTTTGGATTCATGCAGCAGGAACGAGGTCCTTGATTTGGAACTTGAGAGCCGTCACCCGCTGTACGGCTACCTGGTGGCTAAGCAGCAGACTGCATCAAGAGCGGAATTCAATGCGCCAAGGTAAAGCACCCCCAATCGACTGATTGGAACGCTACAGCGAGCCGTTTGGGGAGGCGTCTTGATGCTGCCTTGCCCAGCTACTCGCGACGAGACACGCATTTGTCGGCAACGACCCCCAAGCAATGGCGCCGGAGGCCGCGCCGTCGTGCGCGTGCAGATAGCGCCATGACCACAGGCTCAGTTCTGACGTCAGGCACACAGCCGTTGCAACGCAGTTGCACGGCCTATTCAAGTCAATGGAGACAACAAGTGAACGCAGTGAGTTACGGCCAGATCCCGCAGACGGCGAAGTTCAACCATCTCGATGTGTATGCCGGAGGCAGCGCCCCTGTGATCGACGCGATCATCGACGATCAGGGCAGCAGGACGGGTGATATCGGCAACGGTGGCTATACCGATGATGGCCGCCCGGAGATCACCGGCAAAGGCAATCCCGGTGATCTCATCCATATCTATGATGGTTCTGAACTGCTCGGGCGGGTTCGGGTAGCAGCAAATGGCGCGTGGACTTTCACGCCAGCTTTTCCGCTGTCTGATGGCAGGCACAGCATCAGCATCCTGCATGAATCCGACGACGGCGATGTCAGCGATCTGTCCGAACCGTATGTGATCTTCGTTGACAAGGTGGCTCCCGAGGCACCGTCAATAAGCGAGGTGCTGGATGATGTTGGGCCGCAAACTGGTGCGATCAGCAATGGCGGCGGCACGGATGACAACACCCCCACGCTGTCGGGCAAGGGCGAGGCGGGCGTTACCGTCACCATCATCGACAATGGTCAAGTGATTGGTGAGACGCTGGTCGCCGACGACGGCAGCTGGGTGTTTACTCCGGATGCCGAGCTTGCTGATGGTCAGCATGAATTTGAAGTGGTGATGACCGACCAGGCCGGCAATGCCTCAGACCATTCGGAAAAGCACATCATCGTGGTCAAGGCAGCGGTGCCCACACAGATTGCAACTGTCACTGCGATGGGCAAGGACTGGGGCGTGAGCAGCAGCGATTGGCTCACCAATGATGGCGGCGCCGGGCGCCTGATGCAGGGTTCGCTGAGCGCGCAATTGGCTGCAGATGAACGCCTGCTTGTGTCTACCGACGGTGGCCTGAGCTGGAGCGTGGCGTCGGTGGATGGTCTCAGCTGGGCCGCGCAGGACAACAACAGCCACAGCGGCAACTGGTCGATCCAGACCATGGTGGTGAATGACGCCGGACGCAGCGGCGAAGTGGAATCGCGTGCTGTATTCCTCGATACCCTGGCGCCGGATGCGCCAACCAGACTCAGCGTCAACAGCTCCTACCTGACGGTGGCATTCAAAACAGCGGCCGTGTCCGCTGGCGACGTCGTCAGCGTTGTGTTGAATGGACAGCGCTTTGACCAGGCACTGACCGCCCAGGATGTGGCGGCGGGAAGCGTGCGGGTGTACCCGGGATTCGCTGTCGCCAGCGGCGACGTCATGGCCGCGATCATCGACAAGGCTGGCAACAGTTCGAAGTACCGCGACATGGGCGACAACAAGCTCATCGATTTCAACAACGCCGGCTACGTAAATCTCAGTAGCGGGAAAAGCACGACCTACAACGGGCTGCGTATCACCTCCGAGGTCGATCATGATGTCTGGCAGCTACCTGACGCGATCACCGGACTGACCAGCTACGACCCCGCGGTCTATACCGGCATGAAGATCGGCGTCACCGGGCGTACCCGCATCGACTTCACCGAAGGCCCGGTTTCCGAGCTCAAGTTCCTGGTGACCAATCTGCAGGCAGGTCAGTTCGATCCCTCCGTGGTCAAGTTCTACACGGCCAGTGGTGCGTTGGTCGGGCAGCTGTCGCTGTCTGCGTATTGGCCGAACTCCTTGAATGCTTCGTTCAAGGCGCCGGCCGGACAGGACTTCTCGTACATGGTGGTGAGCACCGGCTACAAGGTGCCGGGCTTCACCGGTATTGGTTCATGGGACTGGATTGGTTTGGATGACTTCCAGATACGCAGCGGTGCAAGTGAGCTCAATGTGCTCACCAACCAGAGCATCGATGGCCAGACTGGCACTTACCATGGCGGTGACGAGGACAACGTGTTCTCGCTGGCCAATGTCGCCAACCTGATGGTTGCCAGCAGCGGCGGCGTTTCCGGTGGTGCTGGTGTGGACACGCTCAAGCTCACTGGTGCCAATCAGAAGTTGGATCTGGCGATGTTGAAAGACAGGATCGATTCCATCGAAATTTTTGATATCACCGGTACCGGCAGCAACAGTTTGAGCCTGTCACTGCAGGACGTTTTGGCCAATGGCCAACTTGACCTGTTCCATCAAGGCGCAAAGCAGACCGTGCAGATGATGGTGAAGGGCAATGCTGGCGACGTGGTCAAGCTGGATGATCTGCTCGGTGTTGGCGGCCCGGATCTGGGCGACTGGGCAGCAATGGGCAAACACTCCATCGGCGGCATCTCGTATGTTGTCTATCAGCACTCTGGTCTGGATGCCGAGTTGCTGGTGCAGGATGCGGTACGGGTGGACCTGATCTAAGGCGTTCGGCCTGTTGCCGCTCGAGTAGAAGCGGCCGGTAGGCGTCGATGCAACAGAAAGCGGCACCGGATGGTGCCGCTTTCCATGTCTGCCTCCAAGCGCAGATTTGCGGTGGTATCAGCGCATCAGTGCGCTGCAGCCACCATCAGCGCCGAGCTGTCCACACTTTTGACACCCTTGATGCCCTTGGCAGCGGCAATGGCCCGGTCGGCTTCGACCTTGCTGGCGACAGTGCCACTCAGCGCCACTACACCGTTGACGGTCTCGACCTTGATCTCCATGCCGGACACATCCTTGGTGGTCAGCAACTCGGCTTTCACCTTGGTGGTGATCCATGTATCGGTGCCGGGCTGTTCGGACTCATGACCGTGCGTGGATTGACCAGCGGCCTGCACGGTGAGGGCAGTGCCTGCGCAGCCAATGGCGATCATGCCTGCGAACAGCAGTTGCTTCATCTTGCGGGTATCCATGACGTGTCTCCGATCAGAGCAACGATGCTCCAACTGCAGGGTGCACGCAGCGCGATTAAGCCGATGCCTGCATCCGGTGATGAGCAGGTGCAGGAAACGCAAATTTCGCGTAATGAACGGGCTGCCCTGTTCATCGCGGCTCAAGCGATCATCAGATCCCAGGGAAGATTGGAATCATGGAATTTGAAACGGTAGCCATCGAAATCGACCTGCTTGGCGATGTTGCCCTGTTCGTCGACCATCGTATGGAAACAGACATCGCTAAGACCCATGGTGGCGACACGGCGGCCATCACTGCTGCCCTTGGCGATGTTCTTGGACTCGGTTGCCAGCAGGGTGACCAGTCGAAGCTGACGGCCAGGCCCTTCGAGGAAAAATTTAATCTTGTCCATTGGCATTACTCCGGTATGCGATCCCCCCGAATCCCGTTATCAAGCTATAGCCTGTAGCATGAACGTGCGGCAATGACAGAGTTCCCATTCCCGGCATTGCTGCGCATCTGCACAGCCGAATCACAGCATTGATGTGCGCTGCGTAGCGGTCTGCCACGCAGCGTTAACAATCACCAAGGCGCAACCGACACGGCGATGACCAAGCCGATGACGGCGATGCCGATCAGGATGATGCTGCGCTGGTTCAGTCTTCTGCGCTTCATACATGCTCCGTTGTGTTGCAGGCGGTATTGCTATCTACAGCTGTAACAGACGCACTTGCAACGGCAGAGAAACAAGGTCTATCGCCTGTTGCCAGGAGCGGCGTAGGCCGCGAAGCTTACGCCGCTTCCGTTGCAGCCGAATCGGTCATCAGCAGATTCATATCCGCGATCATCGTGCAGGCTTTGCAAGGTGATCGCCGCCGCCACTGCAGCTACCAGAACACCATCACTCAACAACCGGAAGCGTGATGAAACTGGGATGCTCACTGCTGTTCCAGATACGCTGCGTGGCCTTGTGGTAGTCCCCGGGTTGGGCGAAGAAGATGTTGTCCACGTACTTCTGTGGATTGCGGTCGTAGAGCGGGAAAAGGCTGGACTGCACCTGCACCATCAAATGGTGACCGGGTTGCAGAGTGTGGTTCACGTTGGGAAGATCGAAGCTGTAGGTCTGCGGTGCATCCGACGTAGTCGCTTTCGGCTGGCTGAAACTTTCGCGGTAGCGGCCACGGAAGATGCTGATCGCCAATGGCAGCTGGTAACCGGCCATCTTCGGATTGTCGGGATACTGATCGGGATAGACATCGATCAGTTTGACCACCCAGTCGCTGTCGCTGCCCGAAGTGGATGCGCTGAGCTGCACCTGCGGAATGCCAGCCAGTTTCATCGGCTTGTCCAGTACGGGACCGGTATAGGTCAGCACATCGGTGCGGCCGTCGACGAAGCGCTGGTCGCGCACCAGCCATGTGGTCCAGACATCTCGATCACCCATGTTGACCGGGCGTGGCACGAAGGGCACCGGCTTGGCGGGATCGGAGATGTATTCGGCGTACTGCGCACCGCTGGTGGCGCTGTTGAAGCCGAGCTGGGCATCAGCATTGAGATAGAGCCTGCGTGCGTTGGCGGCGCAGCCTTGCGTGCAGCTCTGCGGCCAGTTGCTGTAGCTGTCCCAGCGATTGCTGCCGGCGTTGTAGACCCACACCGGCGGCGTGTTGGCGATCGGCGCGCCGTCCTTGAGGTATTGGTCGAAGAACGGCTTGAGCACATCACGCCGCCACTGCAGGGCGGTGTCGCCGTTGAAATCCAGCGCACCCAGCGAGCTGCCGTTGTAATTGGCGCCACTGTGCCGCCACGGACCAATCACCAGGAAGTTGCGGGTGTTGTCGTGGTCCTTGGGTTCCAGTGCAGCCCAGGCGGTATGTGCGCCGTAGATGTCTTCCTGATCCCAGAGCCCTTGCTCCCACATGGTGGGAACGGTGATCTCGGGCAGCTTGGCCAATAGTTTGTCCAGCGCCTGCTGTTGCCAGAACGCGTCGTAGGCCGGGTGCTCGCTTACCTTGTGCCAGGCCGGTATCTGCTCCAACCCCAGTGTTTTGGCGAAGGAACCGACCGAACCCGCCTGCAGGAAACTGCTGTAGTCATCGCCGGTCGGCATGGCGATTTTTGTGCCGGCACCGCGTGCAGTCATCTGCCCGCTGAAGTAGCCAAGATTCACCTGCCGATAGGCGCCATGCTGGAACCAGTCATCGCCCATCCAGCCGTCGATCATCGGGCTTTCCGGCGCGGCCACTTTCAGCGCGGGGTGCGGATCAAGCAGCGCCATCACCACGGTGAAGCCTTCGTAGGAGGAGCCGAGCATGCCGACCTTGCCGTTGGACTCGGGCAGATGCTTCACCAACCAGTCGATGCTGTCCCAGGCATCGGTGCTGTGGTCGATCTTGCTTGGGTTGAGTGGACCGCGTGGCGGCCGCGTCATCACGTAGTCGCCTTCCGAGCCGTACTTGCCGCGCACATCCTGGAACACGCGGATATAGCCGTCCTCGGCGAACACGGTGTCGCCCTGCGCGAGCGCATCGACCAGCCGCGTCGCGCCCGGCGTGCGGTCGACGCGGCCGGCGGCGTTGTACGGCGTGCGGGTGAACAGGATAGGTGCGTTGTGCGAGCCCTTGGGGATCATGATCACCGTATACAGCTTGACTCCATCGCGCATTGGGATCATCACCTCGCGCTTCTCGAAATCGCGGGCGGGCTGCGGGGCGACGAATTTCTTGCCGGTGATGTCCGGTGTCATCGGCGAGACCTGCGCGGTGGCTGGCGTTGCCATGGCCAGGCAGGTGATTGTGGCGATGGCTGCAGCCAGCGTCAGGGTCCGCATTGCGCCTACCTCAAGTCCTTGGGTAAACGCTGACGCTATGCCTGTGTAGTGCTGGTCACACATGGCAAAGGTCATGGGCTGCCCAACAGAGACAATCATGCACTGGATCCTCAACTGCCCGCATCCTCACGGGTCAACAGGCCTCAGCGCCAACGGTGAGGCGTCGCAGGCAGGTTCGTCGTCGATCCTTTGAAGGTTGCAGATCGAGCGGCGAGGTAGTGAACTGCATCAGCGCGTCTGGCGCCTGGCCACCAGATCATCAGCATGGTGATGACTGTTCTCCATCTCGTTGGCGCTGAGAATCTGCTGTAGATACCCATCCATGCCCTTCGCCGTGCACATGTCTGGCATGCAGGCACGCAGTGTGAGAACGCTGTTTGGAGCGCAGCCGCCGAAGATCCGGCAGCGGGCGATGAGGGTGCCAACGGCTCCTGCAGCAAGGCGCTGCTCGGGCTCCATTGCGGATCCGTCAGCGGCCAACAGGGGTTCGGTTGCCGCGTGAGATGCCAGCAATACCCCTGCGTGCTCGAACATCGAAGCGTGCGCTGTGGTTGCCATCAGTTCATCCAAGATCATGAGGGCGTGCTCCTGAGCTTGGTGGGGGGCTTGCTCATCGCCAAGCACGTCGCTTGCAAAGAGCATGCGACGGGCTTCCGGATCGCCGTTGTCGGCCAATGTCCTTAAGGTGTCATCGAAAGGAGGCGAATTCCTCATCGGTTGCGCGCGCGACCTGGAGCAGTGCGAAGAAACATAGGCGTCAAGTATGTAGGCAGATTCCAATGTCCGCCTCTCCGGTGACCGGCTGCGCTTGGCGATTTCTTCAAAGGACGTGCTGCGGTGTTGCTGGGTGTAGCCGCATATATCAGCCAGATTCTCCATTTCCATCGCTCTGTCGATGTTGGTAATTGATGCTTGCGAAGCTGAATTGGCTGCCGATTCTGTGCTTGATTGCGCTTGCTGCACAGTCCCGTCCACGGTGCGGGAGTTGGGTACGGCGTTCAATCTTTCCGATGCCGCTACCTCTGCTGTGGCAGCGGTCTGCATGTCCCCAAAACGTTGGCGATGGAAGCCGAGCAAGATTGCCAGGCAGGCAAGTACGAAGGTAAGGAATATGGAGAAAGGGCGCGCTCGCATAAGCAATCTTCTGCAGGCCATCAGGAGGACACATCAATGAATCAGCTTGCGCTCATGCATGGGCTCGCAGGCATCAGTCCTTTGTCCGAAAAAAGGGGATTGGTCACTTGCCACAACTGCCAGTTTCCGTGACCGTAACGGACCAGCCAGAGTGAACCCTTTGGCCTGATGCCGTTGAGCTTATCGAGAGCAGCAAGCTTTCGCGTCATATCATCAGAGTTGGCGCAGGTGATGTTCTTGTCGCCCTGTACCGTTCCCCCTCGACGCTTCCGCGCTATCGCCTTGCCTTGTGAACGCAGCGCTGAGCTGCGGAATATGAGAAGTGTGGCGGCGCCGCTGAACGAAGGGCGCGAAGCACGCACAGTGATTGATGGCAGGTCGGTTGTGTTGCAATTGGCTTGTGGGCGAGTCGACCCACCGCCACCGCCACCGCCTCCGCCACCACCACCACCACCTCCTCCTCCTCCTCCTCCTCCTCCTGTTGGGGTCTCAAGTGAAATCACCTCGTCGGACTGCGAGACCTGCTCGCCCTCCGCACTTGGTAGATAGGCTGCCTCCGAAAGGACCCAGGCGTCCGCCGCTTCACTCCAGTCGTAGACGCCGAAGTTTTCGGGAACGTCACCACCATGGAAGGCGCCCGCTGCGGGTGCGAGGAACAAAGGGGTGTTGGGAACCGATGCGGATACCGGGCGCACGGTTGGGCATCTGGCAGATGCGATTGCTGGTATGAGAACCAGTAAAAAAGCGCTTGCTCTGATCCATAAGCACATGACAGATCCTTTTCGCACCCACGAGTAGGGGTGAAAGGAATCTATGACTTCAGAAACTTTTTTGGATTCAGGAAAAAGCCAAAGCGATGGCAGCTTGTACGTGGCTAAACGGTAGGGGAATTTCGTCAACTGCGGAGAGTCGCCATTCTTGGCATCCCGCAGCCATGACATCGCTCAGCCCGCAGCAGTGCAGCGAAGCGATCTCGTTCAAAGGTCGTATTGGCGACTACCCCGCAAACAGTTGCACGTGCTCCCCGGCGGGCCCGCGCAGGCTACGCTGTTCACCGACAACCGACAGCTGCCATCCAACAGCGAGCAGCATGTCGTCGTTCGTTGCCGGAAGACGTAGCGCCAAACTGTATTGCCCTGCATATCGCGTGTTGGAGGCAACAGGCAACGCCACCTGGTCAATCTCCACCATGCACTGCCCGGGCATCGGCACCACGGCTACCGGGTAGCGTCCGTCCACGGCCTTGCCATAGGCACGATTCAGCACGGTGATCTTGGTATCGAAGGCCCAGCCCTTGCTGCCCAACAATGCAGACCAGGCGCGTTGCGAGGCATCGCGATCCGGCGTGGTCATCACCCCGATGAAGGTGTTCGCAACCGTCGCGTCGGTCATCGGCAGATCAAAGGGTGGCACTGCTGCCTTGATCTGGGTGAGGTAGAGCAGTTCGCCACACGGTCCAAGCACTTGCGCTGCGCGGATGGCAGCGCTCAGTTCCAGATTCGCAGCCGGTCCCAGTACTTTGAAGGGAGCCCGCAGGCCGGCAGCCAAGCTGTCGATATCGCCCACCAGCACCTCCAGCGACAACCAGCCGTGGCGGAACATGGGTTCGGCAATGACTGCATGCGGGTCTTCAATCACCCTCAGCACCGGCTCGCCAGCGCTGTTGGCCAGCCATGCCAATGGCGTGCCGATCAGATCCGGCAGGTCGAGTGCGGCAGCATCCTCAGCACCAAGCGTGTCGCGTTTCTGCACTTGCAACGCCAACTGCGTGGCATAGGCGTCGCAGACCTGCTGCAGGTCCGGCGCAATCAAGGTCGCATGGATGATGCCCTGTTTTAGATGCGGCGCGTTCATGTGCGCCGCTCCGTGGCCAGCTTGCGCTCCAGCCACGGCATCAGCCCGCCGCCAGCAACGATCGCCATCAACTCGGTGGGAATCTTCTCGCAATCGAATTCGCGACCTGTGCTGTGATTGATGATGCGTCCCTCCACCGGTCGTACTTCCAGTTCATCGCCGCGCGATGCTTCAAGCGTCGCACAAACCAGCGCGGGCACGCCGAGATTGAGTGCGTTGCGATAGAAGATGCGCGCGAATGACTTGGCGATGATCGCGCCTACGCCGAGTTCAGCCAGTGCCTGCACCGCCTGTTCGCGCGAGGAACCAATACCGAAGGATTCACCGCCGACCACGATGTCGCCGCGGCGAACTTCGCTGGCGAAGTCCGGGTCCACCGCTTCCAGGCAGTGGCTGGCGAGAACGCTCATTGGTTCGCGCATGTACGGACCTGGCGCCAGCACATCGGTATCGATGCGGTCGCCGAACACGAAAGCCTTGCCACGGACGTTCAAACGTTCTCTCCCAACAACTCGCGTGGATCGCAGATTTCGCCCTTCACTGCGGCGGCGGCAACGCTGTACGGCGAGCCAAGATAGACCTGTGCCTCGGCCGAGCCCATGCGGCCCTTGAAGTTGCGCGCGGTGGTGGACATGCAGACTTCGCCGCTGCTGAGCATGCCCGCGCCCATGCCGGCACAGGCGCCGCAGCCGGACGGCAGCAGGATGGCGCCGGCTTCAGTCAGCGTCGCCAGCGTGCCTTCGGCTGCTGCCTGTGCCGTCATCGCCACCGAGGCCGGGGCGATGAGCAAGCGCGTGCCTTTGGCGATCGTGCGGCCCTTCAATACTTCGGCTGCCATGCGCAGATCGGTGAGCTTGGCGCCGGTGCAGGCACCGATGTATGCCTGATCGACGTGCACCTTGCCATGCTCGGCAACCGGGCGGCTGTTTGCCGGGCTGTGCGGTGCTGCCACATGCGGCGCGATCTGCGCTGCGTCATAGCGGTAGTGGTGGAGGTAGTTGCAATCGGCATCGCTGCGCCATTGCGCAAGATCACCGTTGAAAGGTTTGCCGGCCTGTTCCAGCGCGGCGAGGGTTATCGCGTCGGGTTCGACGATGCCAGTCTCAGCGCCGAGCTCGGCGGCCATGTTGCACAGGGTCAGGCGCTCATGCATCGGCATCGCCTGTACCGCGCTGCCACCGTATTCGAACACCTGACCTTCGTTGCCCATGCCGTACTGGCCGCACAGCATCAGCATCACGTCCTTGGCACTGACGCCGGCACCGAGCACGCCATCGAGTTGCACGCGGGTGGTCTGCGGCACACGCAGCCACACCTCACCGGTGACCAGTGCGCCGGTGATGTCGGTGGCGCCCATGCCGACCATGAAGGCACCAAAGGCGCCACCGCTGGGCGAGTGCGAATCACCGCCAACGCAGAACATGCCCGGCTGCACGTGGCCGTGTTCCTGCAGCACCACATGGCAGATGCCGAGCATGTCGTAATGGGTGACGCCCTGCGCCTGCGCCCACTTGCGGGTGAGGGCGAGGATGTCGGCGCTTTCCATGTCCACCGCCGGTACGAAATGGTCGGAGACCACCACCACTTTGTTCGGGTCCCACACCTTGGCACCGAGCTTTTCCAGCCGTGAGGCGACCCGGCGCGGGCCGCCGGAGTCATGCATCATCAGCAGGTCGAGCCTGGCGGTGAGGATTTCACCTGCCTGGACTGCCTCACGCCCACAGGCACGGGCGAGGATTTTTTCGGCAAGCGTTGCACTCAAACAAATGTCTCCGGTTTGTTGGCTTCGTAGTCCAGGCGCATCTGGTAGCGCAGCTGGTCGGGGCGATATTGGATGTCGAGCAGATCCAGCAACTGCTGGTCGGGGCCGTAGGAACGGCGGGTCAGGTTCATCACCGCCTGGCCGGGCGACATCTGCAGGTGCATGGCGGTCATCGCGCCGGCACGCAGCGCGCTGACGGTCTGCTGGACTTGCACGAAGCGGATGCCACAGCGGCGGAACAAAGCGATGCGCGAGCCATAGGCCAGTTGTTCGGCGTTGAATTCCAGATGTGCGGTGCGGGTCCAGCTGGCGTAGTAGCCGAAGGCCTGGCCGTGCCGCGAGCGCACCCGCACGCAATGCACCAGGGTTTCCTGCGGGCCGCTGCCGAACTGCTCGCGGATCGGCTCGGGCGGGACCACGCGTTCCCAACCCAGCAGGCGAACCTGGGTGTTGCTGGCCAGGGTGTCGAGGCTGTGGATCAGCTCGCCCAGTGGTGTCTTCAACGGCATCGGGATGCTGGAGCTGCGGCTGGTACTGCCACCGACCACACGGGTGCCGCGGCCGCGCTGGCGTACCAGCAGGCCGTCGTTGGCCAGCAGCTGCAGCGCCTGGCGCACGGTGACCCGCGAGATGCGCAGGCGTCGGGCCAGTTCTTCCTCGCGCGGCAACTGCTCGCCGTCACCGATCTCGCCGCGTTCGATCAGCCCACGCAGGAAGCCCTGCAGCTGGTGGTAAAGCGGCGCGTGCAGGTCACGGCGGAGGATGCCCTCCAGGGATTGGGTGGTGAACGGGTCCACGGTGGTTTGCCGGCAGGTCCGAAATAATCTTAATGATATATCTATATAGCTAAAAGGGTTGCAGGTATAGACCTTGTTGTGTTTCGGGCGGTAATCGGTTGGGTTGGGAGGGGCTCTCGCTGGCTGATGCGCCGCCGGGAAGGCCCCTGCCGAGCATGGCTCGGCACTACCGCTTTAGCCCCTCTCCCGCGTGCGGGAGAGGGGTTGGGGTGAGGGCGGCTCTGGCCTTGGCGGCTGAAGCCTCTGCCGAGCATGGCTCGGCACTACCTGTCGCTATCAGCCCTCACCAGAACCGGTAGCTGAACTCCACGCCGTAGGTGCGCGGCACGTTCGGGTAGATCACGCCCACACCCAGGCCGGCGATATCAAAGCCGCCGGTGGAGGCGAATTCATTGCTCAGGTTCTTGCCCCACAGCGCCACCGACCATTCCGCATCGCGCGGTTCGTAGGCAATGCGCGCGTTGTACTCATGCCCGGCCTTGCGCATGATCAGGCGCGAAGCATCCTGGTTCTGGAAGTAGTCGTCGGTGAAGCGCGCCTGTGCACTGAACACCAGGTCGGCATTGCCAAGTGGCTGCACGTAGCTGCTGCCGAAGGTCCATTGCAGCTTCGGTGCGTTCTTCATCGGGTGGCCGCGGAAGTAGGCGGCGTTGATGGCCTTGTACTTCTGGTATTCCGAATCGATGGTGCCGAGCGTGGCGTTGAGCTTCAGCCCGCGCGTCAGCTGCGCCTCGGCTTCCAGCTCGATGCCCTGGATCAGGGCGCCGGTGGCGTTGGTGACCACGAAGATGCCTTCCGGGTTCACTGCGGCCAATTGGATGCCGTCGTAATCCAGCCGGTAGTAGTTACCGTTCAAGCGCAGGCGGTTGTCCAACAGCGTCGACTTGATACCTATTTCATATGCGCGCAGGGTTTCGGCATCCACCTGCACCAGGGTTGCCGGGGTGCTGCCGCGGCCATTGAAGCCGCCACTCTTGAAGCCGGTGGTGACGCTGGCGTAGCCCATCACATTGTCATTGAAGTTGTAGGACAGCAGCGCCTTCCAGTCCGGGCGGTTCCAGCTGTTGCTCATGTTCTTGCTGAAATTGGGGTCGCCATTGGCCTTGACCGCGCGCACCGAGAAATCCTTGCTCTCGTAGCTGTAGCGGCCGCCCAGGGTGAGGGTCAGCTTGTCGGTGAACTTGTAGTCGCCCTGTGCGTAGATCGCATACGCCGAGGTGTCCTGGGCGATGTAGTTGGTGCCGCCGCGTACGAAGATGTCGCTGCGCGTTGGCTGGTCGTTGTGTTCCTTGAACGCGAACACGCCGGCTACCCAGCTGAAAGGGCCGTCCAGCTGCGAGGTGAATTGCGCCTCGTAACCCTTCTGGTTCTGGCGCTGGTCCTGTTCAAGGTGATAACGGGTCTGCGCGGTGCCATCCACATCCATGTAGAAGTGATGATCCAGCGTGCGGTAGTGCGCGATGCTGCGCCAGGAGAACGCACCGAAGTCGGTTTCGTTGGTCAGTGCCACGCCGAACTGGTCGATGTCGTTCAAGCCCAGCGTGTCGGTTTCGGTCTTGTAGAAGCTGCCCAGGCGCGGCACCTGGTTGCCATTGGCATCCAGCGCCACCGGTGTGCCCCAGGCTGGGGTGGAGCGTTCGCGCAGGCGGTCGATGCTCAGCGTTGCATAGGAGGCTTCGCCCCAGGTCGAGGCCATCGACAAACGCCCGGCCAACACATCCTGGTCGTTGACCATGCGGTTGTGGGTGATGTCCTTGAGGATGCCATCGCGCTGGCGGCTGAGCGCGGCGGCGGAGATGTCCAGCGTCTCGCCGATGCGGGTGGCAAAACTCACGCGTGCGTCGCGGCGGCCGAGGTTGCCGATGCTGCCATCCAGCGCCAGCTTGCTTTCGCCGGTGGGCTTGCGCGAGATGTAGCGGATCGCGCCGCCTGTGGCATTGCGGCCGTACAGCGTGCCCTGCGGGCCGCGCAGCACTTCGATGCGCTCGACGTCGTACAGGTCGAACATCGCCCCGTTCTGGCGCGGGATGTAGACGTCGTCGATGTATAGAGCGACCGCCGGGTCGTTGGTAAACATCGACTCATCGGCACCCACGCCGCGCATGAAGATCTTGGCGCCGGAACTGGTGCCGGTGTTCTGCTCGATGATGATGTTGGGTGCGGCGAACTTGATGTCATCCACGCGCTTGACCTGCATGCGGTCAAGCTCCGGCCCGCTGATCACGCTCATGCTCAGTGGCGTCTTCTGCATCTGCGCTTCTCGGCGTTGCGCGGTGACGCTGACCTGATCCAGCTGCACCGCCTGATCGTCACTGCTGGCCTGCTGCGCCAGCGCGGGGTTGCTGCCAAGGGCGGTCACGATCGCGACTGCCAGCGCACTGCGGTACAGAACTTCCTTCATTGACTGCCTCATAGCGTGAACGGGGATAGGTGGCGCAGGCGCACAGCGGTCAGTGGTGTGCCGGTGCGTCTGCTTTCCAGTCTTTCGCTATTTGTCCGGACAATCAATGTGGCAAGAGCGGAGCCTTCACAGCTTCGTCGTGCGCTGCAGCAAGCGCATAAGCAATTGATCGAGATTGGAAAGTGGCAGAAATTTCCGCCCTCCCGTGTTGCACTGCAAAGGCATATAGGTCTTAGCCTTATATCTTTCCGGGCAGGCGGCGCAGCCTGCAAAACGCAAAACGCCGCCCGGTTGGGGCGGCGTTTTTCGCAGCGGGGAGCTGGTGGTGTTGTCGGCTTATAGCGGGGTGCCGTCGTCCACGTCCAGGGTCATCTGATAGGTGAACTGATCCGGCCGGTACTGCACGTTGAGCAGGTCGACCAGATTGCCGTCGCCATCGTAGGAACGGCGTTCAAGTGACAACAGCGCGGTGCCGGGTTCCACCTTCAGGTGCAGGGCGGCGATGGCGTCGGCGTTCACTGCAGACAGCACCTGTTCCACCTGCTTGATCTGGATGCCGGCGGCCTGGAACAGCTTCAAGCGCGAGCTGTTGGCCAGCCGTGCCTCGTTGAATTCAGGGTGATCGGTGTTGGTCCAGCTGATGTAGTAGCCGAACGGGACATCGCCGCGCAGGCGCAGGCGGATGGCCTGCACCAGCACGTCGCGTGGGCCGGTATCGAACAGGGCGCGGATCGGCTCCGGCGGCACCCCGCGGCGGAATTGCAGCAACTGCACCTTCGTGTGTTCGGCCAGCACTTCCAGGCTTTCCAGCAAGCCGGTCAGCGGGCTGTGCATCGGCTTGGGCCGGGAGCGGTGGATGACATGGGTGCCCTTGCCGCGGCGGCGCTCTACCAGGCCCTCGGCGGCCAGCTCGTCCAGCGCCCGCTTGGCGGTGATGCGCGACACGCCAAAGCCGTCGGCCAGGTCGAACTCGGTGGGAATGCGGGCGCCGCGCGGGATCTCGCCATTGAGGATGCGGTCGCGCAGCAGGCTGAACATCTGGTGGTAAAGCGGCGTCGGCAAGTCATTGCGCAACAGCTTGTGCGCGTTGGCACTTAACAGTGTGGCCAGTGTGTCTTGGGACATCTCGCTTCACCCTCCTTTGGCTTAATGCTATAACGATAGAACAAATAGGATAGGCCATGGTCACTGAAGAAACCGTGATTTGCTGGAGCCGTGACGGCGCGCTCGCCCGCATCGGCATCCACCGACCCGACAAGCGCAACGCCCTGGCCACCCGCCACTGGGCGGCGATCGAGACCGCACTGGATGAAATTGCCGCCAGTGACGCCCAGATCGTGGTGGTGTCGGGTGTGCCGGGGGCGTTCAGTGCCGGCGCCGATATCGACGAACTCGGTCAGCTGCTCACCGCTCCGGAGGCCTTTGCCGCCAACAACGCCCAGGTCCAACGTACCCAACTCAAGCTACAACGTCTGCCGCAGACCACGCTGGCCGTCATCGACGGTGCCTGCGTGGGCGGCGGCCTTGGTCTGGCCTTGGCCTGCGACCTGCGCCTGGCCAGTGCCCGCAGCCGGTTCGCTATCACCCCAGCCAAGCTCGGTTTAGTTTACAGCGCTGATGACAGCCGTCGGCTGGTCAACACGGTCGGCATGGCCCGCGCCCGCGAAATGCTGTTGACCGGGCGCCTGCTCGACGCCGCCACCGCGCTGGACTGGGGGCTGGTCAACCAGTTGGCGGGTGAGGACGGCATCGAGGCGCTCGAGCAGGCGCAGGTCCAACAGTTGCTGGCCACCTCCGGGCAGGCGCGACGGGCCATCAAGACTGTGCTTGGTCACCTCGGCGGCGATGCCAGCATTGGGCCAGCGCAGGCCGAGGCGGCGTTCAACGATGCCTTCAGCAGCAGCGATTTCGTCGAGGGCGCGGCTGCCTTCCTCGACAAACGCGCGCCGCGTTTCGGCTGAGGCCGGTATACACATGCCGGCCTATCTGATCATCGAAGCGCACATCACCGATCCGCAGGGCTTTGCTGCCTATGCCCACACAACCCCAGCAGTCGTCGCACGCCATGGTGGCCAGTATCTGGTGATGGGCGGCGACCAGCACAGCCTGGAAGGCGAGCACGCACCGGCGCGGACAGTGATCTCCTGCTGGCCGGACCGCGCTGCTGCGCTGGCGTTCTGGCACAGCGCCGACTACGCCGCGATCAAACCGCTGCGGGCCGGCACCGGCAGCTTCCGCGTGCTGCTCGCCGATGGCGTGCAGACGCAAGACCTCAACGACACCGCAATCGAAGGGAATGCCCCATGATCGACGCTTATCGCGCGCTGGCCCTGCAGACTACCTGCCGCGCCATCAATGCCTGCGCCACGCCGGCCGCTGCCGCCGCAGCGGTGGCTGACAACATCGAACGGGTAGGCCGGCAGATCCGTGCTTCCAAGGCCTTCATCGGCGCCGACTTGAAGCTGGTGGTGCTGCCGGAGTACTTCGCCACCAGCTATCCGCTGGGCGACACCATTCCCGGCTGGGCGGCCAAGGGCTGCTTCTCCATGGATGGCGCCGAGTACGAACAGCTGGGCCGCATCGCCCAGGACAATGGCGTCTATCTGTGTTCCAACGCCTACGAGCGTGATCCCAACTTCCCGGAGCTGTACTTCCAGTCGTCGGTGATCCTCGACGACAGCGGCAACCAGATCCTGCGTTATCGACGGCTGATCTCGCTGTACGCACCCAGCCCGCATGATGTCTGGGACAAGTATCTGGACGTGTACGGCATCGACGGCGTGTTCCCGGTCGCGCGCACACCGCTAGGTCGCCTGTCATGCATCGCCTCGGAAGAAATTCTTTACCCGGAAATCGCGCGGGCGATGGGCCTGCGCGGTGCCGAAGTGTTTCTGCATTCCACCAGTGAAGTCGGCAGCCCGGAGCTGACCCCGAAGGACATTGCCAAACGCGCCCGCGCGCTGGAAAACATGGCCTACGTGGTCTCGGCCAATACCGCCGGCATCAGTGGCGTCGATATTCCGCTGGGCAGCGCCGATGGCATGAGCAAGATCGTCGATGACCAGGGCCGGGTGCTGTCCGCCGCCGGTACCGGCGAGTCGATGGCCGCCTACGCCGATCTGGACATCGCCGGCCTGCGCCGTCGTCGCCTGCGTCCGGGCATGGGCAACTTCCTGTCGCGGCTGCCGCAGGCAGCAATCAACACCGGCCTCGGCAGTACTGCCTTGAAGCCGAATGCGCTGTTGGATGGCGACAGCTTGAAGATCCCGCAGCGCGCCGACTTCGCCGCGCGCCAGAAAGCCACCCTTGATGCACTGCTGAGCGCCGGAGTACTGGGCAATGACTGAAGCGACCACACTGCCGCTGCGTAATCCGCGTACCGGTCACTCCGATGGCGAACTGCCGATCACCTCCGTTGCCGAGGTTGCTGCCTTGGGTGCTGGGCTGCGCAAGGCGCAGCTGGACTGGGCCGAGTGCAGCATCGAAGAACGCTGCACGCGCCTGAATGCCTTGGCCGATGCGCTGGTCGCACGCCGTGACGGACTTCTTGACGCATTGCTGGCTGATACCGGTCGCTGGCACGAATCGCAGATTGAGGTGGACGGCACGGTCGGTGCGATCCGCCGCTGGGCGCAGCAGGCAGCAGGGTGTCTGGCTGAAAAGCCTGCCCAGCGGGAAGCCATTCCCTTCATCCACAGCCAGCAGACCTGGGTGCCGTTCGCGGTGGTGGGTGTTATCAGTCCGTGGAACTTCCCGCTGATGCTGACCCTGATCGATGCCGTGCCTGCGCTGGCTGCTGGCTGCAGCATCCTGGCCAAGCCCAGCGAAGTCACTTCACGCTTCGTGCCGCTGCTGCGTGAAGCGTTGGATGAAGCCGGTCTTGGCGAGGTGTTCAAACTGGTCACCGGCGCCGGTGCTACTGGCCAGGCAGTGATCGAAGCAAGCGACCAGATCTGTTTCACCGGCTCGGTCGCCACCGGCCGCAAGGTCGGTGAAGCCTGCGCGCGTCGCTTCATTCCGGCTTCGTTGGAGCTCGGTGGCAAGGACCCGGCGCTGGTCTTGTCCGACGCCAACATCGAACATGCCGCACGCGCCTTGGCTTGGGGCAGTTTCGTCAACGGCGGCCAGAGCTGCATGTCGATCGAGCGCGTCTATGTGGAAGCGCCGGTGGCCGATGCCTTCATCGCCGCACTGGTGAAGGAAGCCTCCACATTGGAACTGGCCTGGCCGGACCCGAAGCAGGGTCAGATCGGACCGGTGATTGCCGCCTCGCAGGTTGAACTGGTGCGCAGCCAATTGGCCGATGCAAAGGCAAAGGGCGCGCGTGCGCTGACCGGCGGCGAGCTGATTGATCATGGCGGCGTCTGGTGCCCGCCGACGGTGCTGATCGATGTCACCGACGAGATGGCCGTGGTCGCCGATGAGAGTTTCGCCAGCGTATTGCCGGTGATGGTGGTGGCCGATGAAGCCGAAGCCATCGCGCGTGCCAACGCAACCGAATTTGGTTTGTCGGCGGCGGTATTTTCGCAAAGCCCTGAACGCGCACAGCGGGTGGCGCGTCAGCTGCAGGCCGGTGGCATCTCGATCAACGACGCTTGCTTGACCGGCATGGTGCAGACCGCCGAAAAGCAGAGCTTCAAGCTCTCCGGCATGGGCGGCTCACGCATGGGCACAGCCTCGATCCGCCGCTTCGTGCGGGCACGCGCGCTGTTGATCAATACCGGCACCGCATCCCCTTGGTGGTATGCGCCCGCCTGAGGGTCTGCCTCAGCACGCCAGCACGAACTGGCCCAGGAAAATGCCGAAGCCCAGCATCCACATCGCCAGCATCGCTGGAACACCGGCGATGCGTAGCAGCCAGCGTGGTCGCGGCCGCGCATTGCGTGTCGCGCGGAAGATCAACAGCAGCAACACAATTCCAGCACCAACGAACAGCGCGAAGATCGACCAGCCCAGCAGCCAGAACGCAGCGGATTTGGTGGATTCCTGCGGGCACTGGGCCATGGCTGAGGCCAGTGACGGCATTGCGCATGGCAGCACAGCTGACAAGGGTGTGAACTGGCGGCGCCTTGGTAGTCGCATGGGGCGACACGCTCCTGTTTACGGTTACAGATGCACATCCTGCCATTACAAGGTAATGCAAGGGTAGAACAGCAGCCACGGACCCGTACCCGAGCCTTTGGATAACTGCAGCTGAGCAGCGAATGCAGAACATTGGCAAGTGATCGTTCTGTTGTTGGTGCACGGGCAGGCCAACGAGGTGATGTGAGAGGAGGGGCATCACCTTCGCTTCTACCTGCTGGGTGTATGGTCAGCGAATCGACTATTCGTCTGGACAGGAGCACGTCCCATGATTCCGCAAGCGCATTTCGACCTTTCTGGGAAAGTGGCCATCGTTACCGGTGGCGGCAACGGCATCGGCCGCGCCAGCTCGCTGATGTTGGCGGCCTATGGCGCCGCCGTCGCCATCGCCGACCTGAAGCTGGCTGCAGCTGAAAAGGTGGCGGCAGATATCGTGGCGGCCGGCGGCAAGGCCTTGGCACTGGAGTGCAACGTGCTCAAGGACGAAGATCTGGTGCGCACGGTCGAGCGCACCGCGGGTGAGCTTGGTGGTATCCATATCCTGGTGAACAACGCCGGGGGCGGTGGTGCTGGCCGCGAGAGCCCATTCGAGATCACCCTGCAGCAGTTCGAGCGGCCGTTCCAGATCAATGTGTTCAGTGCGTGGCGGCTGTCGCAGCTGTGTGCGCCGCATATGCAGAAAGCCGGCTACGGTTCGATCATCAACATGTCGTCGATGAGCTCGATCAACAAGAGCCCGGCGATCAGTGCTTACGCTGCATCAAAAGCGGCGATCAATCACATGACCGCGAACCTGGCGCACGACTATGGCCCGGCCGGTATCCGGGTCAATGCGGTGGGGCCGGGGGCGGTGCGCACCGATGCCTTGGCGACGGTGCTGACGCCGGAGATCGAGAAGCGAATGCTGTCGCATACGCCGATCAAGCGCCTGGGTGAGGCCGATGATATTGCTGGCGCGGTGCTGTACTTCGCTGCGCCGATCTCCAACTGGGTCAGTGGCCAGACCTTGTTCGTCAATGGCGGCGGCGTGCAGACGCTGGATTGATGCGCGGTTTATTCGGGTAGCGTGGACAGGAACTCGATCACGGCCTGGCGGCGCGCCGGGTCGGAGGTGGCGTTTACCATCTTGCTGCCTGGTACCTGCTTGGTTGGCGATTTGATGAAGGCGTCCAGGGTCTGCGCATCCCAGGTGATGCCGCTGGCCTTCATGGCTTCGGAGTAGTTGTAGCCCGGAGCGGTGCCGGCCTTGCGGCCGATCACGCCATGCAGGTTGGGGCCGACGCGGTGGCCGAGCTCGGCGCGGGTGTCGTGGCAACCAGCGCAGATGGCGAAGGCGCGTTCGAGTTCACGTTGATGCGGATCAGCATTGGCGCTGTGGTTGAAGGCATCGCGCTGGCCGCAGGAGCTGAGTGCCAGGCAGGTAAGCGCGATTAGTGGCAGGCGGGGCATTGCGTTCTCATTGCGATGGCGGCCGTGGTGGTGCGGCGCTGGCAATGATGGCTGGTGCTGGGAGTGGAAAGCAAAGGGGGCGTAGGGTGGGTTTTTAGGTTTTGAAAAGGCTTGGAGCAAAGACCCCCTCATCCGCCCTTCGGGCACCTTCTCCCGCACGCGGGAGAAGGGAGACTTCATGCATTCCTTGGTCAGTAGCCAAAAGCCAAAAGCCAAGAGCCAAAAGAAAAATCTAGAAGCAGAAGCTAGCAGCAAAGGCGGTGGTATCTCTACGGACTTCGCTGGGCCGCCGCCAATGCAAACTTCTCAAGGAAGGGTTGCAGTTAAAAAGGGGGGGGAAGCATGCGTTCAAGCTGTGTGCTGGAAGCGGGAATTGGAGCACTGGACAGACTTCGCGGAGTGCGCCGAAGTCAGCGATGCCGGCCCAAGCAAAATGTCGTCGAAGTAGCCCCTCTCCCGCATGCGGGAGAGGGGTAGGGGTGAGGGCAGCTTTTAGAACTTTAGGGTTTTTAGCTTTCAAGTTTTCAAACTCGGACTTTCAAAGCGCCCAAAGCCTTCTACGCCCCCAACCCCAACCCTCACTTCTTCGCGGCAAGCGTCCTATCCAGACTCTGCTCAAACGTGTGATACCCGATCCGCTCATACAGCTCCTCACGGGTCTGCATGGTCTCCACCACATTGCGCTGGTGGCGATCTCGACGGATCGCGGTATACACGTTCTCCGCCGCCTTGTTCATCGCGCGGAACGCAGACAGCGGGTAGATGCACATCGCAACACCAACCGACCCAAGCTCTTCAGTAGAGAACAACGGCGTCTGTCCGAACTCGGTCAGGTTGGCCAGCACCGGCACCTTCACCGCGTCGACAAAACGCTTGTAGGTCTCAAGGTCATACGAGGCTTCGGCAAAGATGCCATCAGCACCGGCTTCAACGCAGGCCAGCGAACGCTCGATCGCCGCGTCCACACCCTCCATCTGGATCGCATCGGTACGTGCGATCAGGAAGAAATCAGGATCGGTCTTGGCATCGGCGGCGGCCTTGACCCGGTCCACCATCTCGCCCAGCGACACGATTTCCTTGTTGGGGCGATGGCCGCAGCGCTTGGCGCCGACCTGGTCTTCGATATGGCAGGCCGCCGCACCGGCCTTGATCAGTGACTTCACCGTGCGCGCGATGTTGAACGCGCTCGGGCCGAAGCCAGTGTCGATGTCCGACAGCAGCGGCAGATCGCAGACGTCGGTGATGCGGCGGATGTCGGTGAGCACGTCGTCCATGGTGTTGATGCCCAGGTCCGGCAGGCCCAGCGAGCCGGCGGCGACGCCGCCACCGGACAGGTAGACCGCGCGGAAGCCCGCCCGCTTGGCCAGCAACGCGTGATTGGCGTTGATCGCACCGGGGATCTGCAACGGGGTTTCCTGCTGGAGCGCTTCGCGGAAGCGGGCGCCTGGACTGACAATGCTCATCAAAACTCCTGTGGGTTGATGGCGATGCTTACATCGCCGGATAGTTTGGCCCGCCACCACCCTGCGGGGTCACCCACACGATGTTCTGGGTCGGGTCCTTGATGTCGCAGGTCTTGCAGTGCACGCAGTTCTGCGCGTTGATCTGCAGGCGGGTATCGCTGCCTTCGCCGACGAACTCGTAGACGCCAGCCGGGCAGTAACGCGCTTCCGGGCCGCCGTAGGTTGCCAGGTTGACCTTCACCGGTACGCTGGCGTCCTTCAAGGTCAGGTGGCTGGGCTGGTCTTCCTCGTGGTTGGTCGAGGACAGGAACACCGAGCTCAGGCGATCAAACGTCAGCACGTTGTCCGGCTTTGGATAGTTGATCTTCGGCTGGCTGGCGGCAGGCTCCAGGCACTCGTGGTCGGCCTTGGTGCGGTGGATGGTCCACGGCGCGTTGCGGATGCCCAGCTTGGGCAGCAGCCACTGTTCGATGCCGGTCATCAGCGTGGCCAGGGTGCGGCCCTTCTTGAACCACTGCTTGAAGTTCTTGGCCTGCAGCAGCTCGGTCTTCAACCAGCTGTTCTCGAAGGCCTCCGGATACGCCGTCAGCTCATCGCGCGAGCGACCGGCGACCAGCGCATCGAACGCAGCCTCGGCGGCCAGCATGCCGGTCTTGATCGCGGCGTGGCTGCCCTTGATGCGGCTGACGTTGAGGTAGCCGGCCTCGCAGCCGACCAGCGCGCCGCCCGGGAACACGGTCTTGGGCAGCGACAGGATGCCGCCGGCGGTGATCGCACGTGCGCCGTAGGCGATGCGCTTGCCGCCTTCCAGGTGCTTGCGGATCGCCGGGTGGGTCTTGAAGCGCTGGAACTCCTCGAACGGGCTCAGCCACGGGTTTTTGTAGTCCAGGCCGACCACATAGCCGATCGAAACCTTGCCACCTTCAGCGTGGTACAGGAACGCACCGCCATAGGTGTCGTTGTCCAACGGCCAGCCGGCGGCGTGCACCACCAGGCCCGGCTCATGCTTGGCTGGATCGATCTGCCACAGTTCCTTGATGCCCAGGCCATAAGCCTGCGGGTCCTTGCCAGCATCGAGCTTGAACTTGCTGATCAGCTGGCGGCCCAGATGGCCGCGCGAGCCTTCGGCGAAGATCGTGTACTTGGCATGCAGTTCCATGCCGCGCTCGTAGTTAGGGCCCGGCGTGCCGTCCTTGTGGATGCCCATGTCGCCGGTGGCCACGCCCATCACCGCGCCGTTTTCGTCGTACAGCACTTCGGCGGCGGCAAAGCCCGGGAAGATCGACACTTCCAGCGCTTCGGCCTGCTGCGCCAGCCAGCGGCTGACTTCGCCCAGGCTGATGATGTAGCTGCCGTCGTTGTGGAAGCACTCCGGCAGCAGGGCGTGCGGGGTGCTCTTGGCACCGGTTTCATTCAAGAACAGGAATTCGTCGCGGGTGACGGCCTGCCGCAGCGGCGCACCGCGTTCCTTCCAGTCCGGGAACAGCTCGTTGAGCGCGCGCGGGTCCATGACCGCACCGGACAGGATGTGCGCGCCGGGCTCGGAGCCTTTCTCCAATACGCACACCGACAATTCCTGGCCCTTCTCGACCGCCAGCTGGCGCAGGCGGATGGCGGTGGCCAGACCGGCAGGGCCGGCGCCGACGATGACGACGTCAAATTCCATCGCTTCGCGCGGCGGCAGGGCGGTGTTGGCTTCAGTGTTCATGCAAGGGCTCTTGGGTAAAGGCCGGCGCGGTTTGGGCGACGACGGTTGCCTGGAACCGCCGCCTCAACGTGAGGCGGCGATGATCTGCGAAGGCGCAGCGTTCCAGATCAGCCCTGCGTTGTCTGCCAGATGGGCGAACACGCGTTCCAGGTGCTTGATGCGGTGCGGCTGGCCCATCACCCACGGATGGATGTTGAGCGCGAGCAGGCGACCCTGTCCGCTGCGCTGCGCTTCCTCCAGCAGGAAATCGCAGGCATCGACCATCTGGTCCGCATACTCGGCCTCGGCATGCAGATTTTCGCCGACGATGAAGCGATCTTCCAATTCCAGTGACAACGGCAGTGCGGTGAGCGGGCCGTTGGCGGTCTGGAAGGGGTAGGGCAGCTCGTCGTTGATCCAGTCACCAAACCACTGCAAACCGGCCTGTTGCAGCAGTTCCGGCGTGTTTTCGGACTGCGAGCGGGCCGGTGACAACCAGCCCTGGATGGGGGTGTCCGAATACGGGGCCAGCGCGGCCAAACTGCGCTGGATGTATTCAGCTTCGCGCGCCGGGTCGAGCCCGCCGTAGTGCACGCTGTCCATGTTCCAGCCGTGCGCGACCAGCTCGGCGCTGCGCGCCTTCAACCTGCGCAGCAGGGCCGGGTAGCGCTCGGCCAGTTCGCCATTGACCGCAGTGCTGGCGCGCAGACCATACTTTTCCAGCGCATCCAGTACGCGGAACACCCCAACCCGGTTGCCGTAGTCGCGCAAGGTGTAATGGCGCAGGTCCGGGTAGGGCATGACCATTGAGCCGTGCGGCTTGAAGCCCTCGCCCTTGGGGTTGAGCGGGAAGTGTTCCAGGCTCAGGTTGATCCACAGCGCCAGCGGCTTGTCGTCGGGCCAGCGCACGGGCGGGCGCTCGGCCAGCATCGACCAGCTGTAGCGCGCGTGGTCCATGCCGTGGCGCAGCTGCGGATACTCGAGGAAGCTGCGATCCAGGCTCATGCCGCGTCCTCCGCGTTGATCGCCGCCATCGAGGCCAGCGCATCGTCGTAGTGGTTATCCAGATAGTGCTGGGCGATCTCGCGGCCGGTGGCCTTCCACACCTTGTCGTGGCTGCAGATGTAGTCCATTGCGTCGTGGAACGCCGCCAACCGATGCGGATGGCTGACCTGGTAGGCATGCAGCGGCACGCACATCACCGTGCCGGAGTTTTCACCTTCGGCATACAGGCGGTCGAAGGCGTCCTTGATCATCTGCCCGTAGCGGCGCGGCTCGATCTTGTTGGTGACGTAGACGATGGTGTCGTTGAGCTCCAGCGAGTACGGCACCGACACGAAGCGCTTGCCCGAGCGGGTCTTCACCGGCGTCGGCTGGTCGTCATGGAACAGGTCGCAGGTATACAGCCCACCGGCCTCGGCAAACAGGTCGATGGTGGCGTCCGAATGCGACAGCGCCGGTGCCAGGTAGCCATCGCAATGCTGGCCGGTGTGCTCGGTGATCAGCGCCATCGAATGCGCGATCATCTCGCGTTCCTGCGCCTCGTCCATGCCGTAGGTGTAGCGGGTGTTGTAGATGCCGTGGCTGAAGAATTCCCAGTTGCGCTCGGCCGCCATCTGGATCACTTCCGGATGGTGCTTGAGCATGGCCGTGGACAGCGATACCGAGCCGCGCAGGCCGTACTGGTCCATCACCCGCATCATCCGCTGGTGGCCGACGCGGTTGCCGTAGTCGCGCGTGCCATAGCCCTGGATGTCCGGCAGCGGACGCGGCCACGGCTTGCGCTGCGGGTTGGCCGGCGGCGCGTACTCGTAGAACTCGATGTTGGGCGCGATCCACAGCGCCACGCGGGCCCCGCCCGGCCATTCGATCTTCGGCCGGCTGTCATAGGGCCAGTAATCGAACAGGCCCGGATCGGACTTCGGTGTGGTGTTCATGCGCTCAAGGCCTGCAGCTGTGCGGCCACGTACTCGACCGATTCCACGTCGCCGTACTTGAGCATGATGTCGCTGAGGTTGGCGAAGTGCGGAATCTCGTGTTTATCGGCCACGCATTCTTCAGGAACGATGCTGCGGTACCCACGCGACAGGCTGTCGATCACGCAGGCGCGGATGCAGCCCGAGGTCGAACCGCCGGTGATGATCAGCGTGTCGATCTTGTGGAAGGTCAGCAGCGACCACAGGTTGGTTTCGAAGAACGGGCTGGCCATACGCTTGTGCATGACGATATCGCCCGGCTGCACATCGGCGCGCGGGTCGAATTGCGCGCGCTCGGAGCCGTGCTTGATGTTCTGCAGCGAGTCCGGCGTGTTGGTGCGGGTGCCCCAGGTGCCGGCGTCCTCGCCCGATTCCAGATAGGCAACATAGGTCCACACCACCGGCAGGCCGAGCGCACGTACCTGCGCCGACAGCGCATTGATGTGCTCGATCTGCCGCGGGTCGGTCTCATACGCAGTCTTGAACGCGTCCATGTCGGTATAGGCGCGCTGCACATCGATGTTGACGATGGCCGGGCGCGCGCCGAAGCCGAACTTGGCGCGGTTGGGGTTGGCCTTGACCTGCTCCCAGTACTGGCGGGCGGTGAGGTTGGACGTTTCCATCACGGGCATGGGGTCTCTCCGTTGCAGCAGTGGGGATCAGGCAGCCGAAGCGCGCGAACGTTCGTCGCGCACCAGCGTTGCGGCCAGCAGGGCCAGCACGATCAGTACGCAGATCAGGCTGAAAGCGATGTGGTAGCTCTTGGTGATGTCGAAGATCTTGGCTGTCACCCAGATGCCGAGACCGGCGGTGGTCGCATCGAGCAGGGTGATGGTGCCGAGGATCTTGCCGGCCGAGCTCAAGCCGAAGGCGTTGACCGCCAGCAGCTGGATCATCGTGTACAGGCCACCCCAGCCCAGACCGAACAGGGCCAGCGAATACCAGATCAGGTCGGCGCGCATCGTCGCCAGGATCAATGCGCCTGCGGCCATGATGCTCAGGTTGACCAGGAATACGCGCTTGGCCGGCAATACATCGGCGAGGAAGCCGAAGATGAACTTGCCCACCATTGCCAGGCCGAACATCAGGCCAAGGCCATTACCTGCGGTGGCCGGTTCAAAGCCGAGGTCGCGCATGTGCAGGAACAGATTGGACGCGACCGCCATGATCGAGAAGAACGTAGTCATAGCCACGAATGCCAGCACCCAGAAGGTACGGGTGCGCATCGCCTGCTGGTAACTCAGGTCAGGCAACGAGGACGCGGCCGGCTTGCCGACGGCTGCCTTGGCGGCCAGCGTGTCCGCGCCCCACGGCTGGATGCCGCCCGGGCGCGGGCTGCGCACGAACAGGAAGGCGATGATCAGGAAGGCCAGCGGAATCGCGGCTTCCCACAGCAGCGCGGCACGCCAGTCCATGCTCTGCATCAAGTGCACGCCGAGCTTGGGGAACAGCATGCCCCCGAGGCTGGTGCCGACCAGGGCGATACCAATCGCGGTGCCGCGATGGGTGGCAAACCACTGCGAGACGAAGATCACCGCGACGTTCAAGCCGGCGGCGACCAGCACCGCGGCAAAGCCGACGTGGATCCAGTACAGATGGGCCAGCGTATGGATGTGTGCATAGGCGGCATACAGCGCCGCCAACAAGGCGATGCCGGCCAGCACCAGCTTGCGCGGGCCGACCTTGTCGATCAGCGCACCCAGGAACGGTGCCATCCAGCCGGCCAGCACCAGGGTGATCAGGTCGCGCAGCTTGAGCTCGCTGCGGCTCCAGCCGAAGTCCTTGAGCAGGGATTCGTCAAAGGCGGTCAGGCCGGTCACGGTCAGACCGTTGGAGACCAGCAACACCAACATTCCCACTACCGCCATCAACCACGGGTAATAACGCTTCATCAAAGCACCTCAATCGTTTGGGTTACGGCAGGTAGATACGCCGGTGGGGGATTTCCGCCTCCGGCGTTGACCGGGGACGAATGGCATGCCTACACTTTGTCCGGACAAAGTGTGCCACAGTCTTTTACCTGGGAGGAAGCCATGCAAACCGTGATCGTCCTGTTCAACCTCAAAGCCGGCGTCAGCCGTGAGGAATACGAGGCCTGGGCGCGTGCCAGCGACCTGCCGGTGGTCAATGCGCTGCCGTCGGTGGAGAAGTTCGAGGTACTCAAGGCCAGCGGTCTGTTGATTGGTGAAGGCAGCTCCCCGTACGCGTACATCGAGCTGATGCGGATACCGGACATGGCTGCGTTTGGCGCCGACCTGGCCGATCCGGCCGTTCAAGCCGGTGCAGCGCAGTTCCAGCAATACGCTGACAATCCGTTGTTCATCCTCACCAGCGCGCTGTAAGCGCACAAGGAACTTTGGTCATGGCTCGTTTCCCCGAATTGCAGGGCAAGGTCGCACTCATCACCGGCGCTGGTCGCCGCGCCGGCCTGGGCGAGGGCATTGCCCGCCGTCTGCTGCAGGAAGGCTGCAAGGTGGTGCTGACCGACATCGGCCAGGTGCGTGGCGCCGAAATGCCGGTCACTGCGGTGGGTACCGATGAGGAGTTGGCGCAGGTTGCCGCCGAGCTGGCCGCCAGCACCGGCGGTGAGTGCGTGGCAATGGCCCTGGACGTGCTGGAAGAGGCGCAGGTGGAAGCGGTGGTCAAGGCCACGGTGGAACGCTTTGGCAGCCTCGACATCCTGGTCAACAACGCCGGCATTGGTTACCTGATGAAGTCGCTGGTCGACATCGATGCCAAGGAATGGGACGCGGTGCTGGGTGTGAACCTGCGCGGCGCCTTCCTGACCATCAAGCACGCCGGCCGGCAGATGATCGCGCAGGGCGGCGGCCGCATCGTCAACATCGCCTCGCAGGCGGCCAAGTCGGCGTTTCCGCATGCGGCGGCCTACTGCTCGTCCAAGCATGGCCTGGTTGGCCTGACCCGCGTCGCGGCGCTCGAGTTGGGTGCGCATGGGATCAACGTCAATGCAGTGTGCCCTAACCATGTGACTACGGGCCTTGGCGCATGGCAGAACGAATATTTCTCTGAGAAGCAGGGCAAGAGCGTGGAACAGTACCTGGCGGATATGCGTGCGCGCATTCCGGCTGGGCGCGCGGGTCTGCCTTCGGATACGGCCGCTGCAACGGCGTTTTTGTGCTCGGACGATGCGGTGTACATCACTGGCGAGGCGATCAATGTTTCGGGTGGTGAGGAGAACCATTGAGGTAGGGGCTTTCCCGGCCACCGTGAAAATCGTCATTCCCGACCAACTCTCAGATCGTCATTCCCGCGAAGGCGGGAATCGCTCTGGCCTTTGACTTCCACGGCAAAGGCGAAAGCGCAAAGGCGAAGAACGAAGAGCGATTCCCGCCTCCGCGGGAATGACGGCACAAGAGCAGAAGCAGCAAAGCAGAAGCAGCAAAGCAGAAGCGGCAAAGCAGAAGCGGCAAAGCAGAAGCAGCAAAGCAGAAGCAGCAAAGCAACCCCACCACGCAACCAACAACCGCACCGAGACCACCATGTCCAAACCCGTCTACCAGTGGCCCAACAACGCACGCCTGGCCTTGTCCGTGGTCGTCAATGTTGAAGAGCTGTCCGAGTACAACGTGGGCCAGGGAGACAAGATCACCGAACCGGTGGACGAGCTGCACGTGACCTTGTCCAAGCCGGTGCGCAACTACGGCAACGAATCCAACTACCGCTACGGCATCAACGAAGGCCATGCGCGCGTATCCGCGCTGCTGGACAGGTTCAACGTCACCAGCACCTATACTGCTGCTGCCGTGTCGCTGGAGCGCGCACCGGAAATCGCCGACTACCTGCGTGGCAGCCGCCACGAAGTGTGTTCGCACGGCCACCGCTGGATCCACCAGTTCCGCTTCAACGAGGAACAGGAACGTCAGTTCATCCGCGACGCCGCCGACAGCATCGAACAGACCACCGGCGTACGTCCGGTTGGCTGGCTGTCGCGCTACCTGCACACCGCATCAACCCGTCGCCTGCTGCAGGAAGAAGGCTTCCTCTACCACATGGATGACTACTCGGCCGATGCGCCGTTCTGGGGCGATGTCGACGGCAGCGACAAGCCGATGATCGTGGTGCCGTACCAACTCGATACCAATGACATGAAGATGTGGGTGGCCCCGTCCTACCTGCCCAAGGATTGGCTGGACTACGCTGTCGACAGCTTCGACACGCTGTACGCCGAAGGTGAGCACAGCCCCAAGGTGATGTCGCTGGGCCTCCACCTGCGCATCATCGGCCGCCCGGGTCGCATCGGCGCGTTCGAGAAGTTCCTGCAATACGTCGCGCAGAAGCCAGGCACCTGGTACGCAACACGTCGTCAGATCGCCGAACACTTTGCTTCACAGGTGGCTGCACCATGAGCGCCGCACTGAACAACCCGCGCCGCTGCCTGCTGTTCGTGCCGGGCTCGCGCCCGGAGCGCTATGCCAAGGCGGTCGCCACCGGCGCCGACCAGGTCTGCATTGATCTGGAAGACGCGGTCGCGCCGGGCGACAAGGAAAGTGCGCGTGCTTCGCTGTTCGCGTTTCTTGCGGACAAGCCAGAAAGCCATGGTGAGATAGGTCTGCGCATCAATCCCTTGTCCACCGAGCTGGGTCAAGCGGATCTGAACGCATTGGCGACATCCGGCTTGACTCCGGCCTTCGTGATGCTGCCAAAAGTCGAAACCGTGGCCGAACTGCAACAGGCCGATGCCGCACTCGCGAGCATCGATACCGTGTTCATTGCGCAGATCGAAACGCCGAAGGGTTTGCTAGATGCACGCGCGCTGGCCATTGCCATTCCACGCCTGCAGGCGCTGATGTTTGGCGGCTTCGATTACATCGTCGCGCTGCGTGGCCGCGCTGGTTGGGAAAGTTTCTTCCACCCGCGCGTGCAGCTGGCAACGATTGCCGCCGAAGCAGGCGTCGGCTGCCTCGATGTGCCCTTCCTCGACATCAAGGACGAAGCCGGCCTGGTGGATGAAACCGACCGCGTGATCGACCTTGGTTTTACTGCCAAGGCCGCGATCCATCCGGCCCAGGTCGAGCCCATCCAAAACCGCTATTTGCCAACCGCCGCCGAGTACGACCGTGCCCAGCGCGTGGTTGCGGCACTGGCCGCCAGCGGCGGCGAAGCCATCCAGCTCGAAGGCAAGCTGGTGGATCGCCCGATCGAAATTGCTGCCGAACGCGCAATCGCACTGGGTGCACTCGGCGTCCGCGCCGGCTGACCTCAACGCTCCATTGAACGCCTGATCACACCCCTCTTTGACCGAGCTGCGCCCAGCGCCAGCCCAACCCGCACCAAAAGGACATTGTCATGGTTCAGAACGTCAAGCAGATTTCCGAAAACCGCTTCCGCGAAACCTTCGGCCGCTACTACGAAGAGTTCAATGTCGGCGACATCTACGAGCACCGCCCGGGCCGCTCCATCACCGAGACCGACAACACCTGGTTCACCCTGCTGACGATGAACACCCATCCGATGCACTTCGACAAGGAATATGCCAAGGCGTCGGAGTTCGGCAAGGTCATCGTCTGCTCACCGTTCACCGTGGCCTTGATGGTCGGCATGAGCGTCACCGATGTCAGCCAGAAGGCGGTGGCCAATCTGGGTTGGAGCGAGATCAAGATGACCCATCCGCTGTTCGTCGGCGACACCCTGGTTGCCGAATCGGAAGTGCTGGAAAAGCGCGAATCCAAGTCGCGCCCGGGTGCCGGCATCGTCACCTGCCGTACCGACGGCTTCAACCAGGACGGCAAGCTGGTCTGCACCTTCAACCGCACCATGCTGATCGCCAAGCGCGGCCATTCGGTGGAAGACAAGGTCAACTACTGAGGCGCAATGATGAGCACCGAACCGGAACAACTGTGGGGCCCTGACGAAGAGCTGGCACTTCTCGACTCGATTGACCATTGGGTGGAGAAGTCGGTCGCGCCTATCGCGCAGGAGTACGACCTCGAAGACAAGTACCCGCATCACCTGGTAGAGGAGATGAAGGACCTTGGTCTGTTCGGTGCCACCATCTCGCCGGAGTACGGCGGGCTTGGGCTGCCTGCGCGCATCTACGCCAAGATCGTGATCAAGGTGTCGTCGGTATGGATGGCACCGACCGGCATCTTCAACTCGCACCTGATCATGGCCGCAGCCATCGAGCGTTGCGGCACCGAAGCGCAGAAACAGAAGTACCTGCCGCGCATGGCGACCGGCGAGCTGCGCGGCGCGCTGGGTCTGACCGAGCCCAGCGCCGGCACCGATCTGCAGGCAATCCGCACGGTAGCCAAGCGCGATAGCGATCATTACGTCATCAACGGCGCCAAGACCTGGATCACCAATTCCATGTATGGCGACATGGTGCTGCTGCTGGTCAAGACCGACCCGGAGGCGCAGCCGCGCCACAAGGGCATGACCATGTTCATCGCCGAGAAGGGCGAGGGCTTCATCGTCGCCAAGAAGATGAAGAAGTCCGGCTACCGCGCCATCGATACCTGCGAGCTGGTATTCCAGGACTACAAGGTGCCGGCGGACTGCCTGCTCGGCGGCGTTGAAGGCCAGGGCTTCCAGCATGCGGTTGGTGGCCTGGAGTTGGGTCGTATCAATGTTGCTGCGCGCGGTTGTGGCATTGCCGAGGGTGCACTGCGCTTGTCGGTGCGTTATGCACAGGAGCGCATGACCTTCGGCAAACCGATCGCCGAGCACCAGGCCATCCAGCTCAAGCTGGGCGAGATGGCGGCCAAGGTTGAAGCGTCGAAGCTGCTGATCGAGAGTGCGGCCAATGCTTACGACAAAGGTGAGCGCTGCGACATGGAAGCAGGCATGGCCAAGTACTTCGCCACCGAAACCGGCGCCTATTGCGCGCAGGAAGGCATGCGCATCTTTGGCGGCTACAGCTACTCGGTGGAATACGACATCGAGCGCTTCCATCGCGACGCCATGCTGATGTGCATTGGTGAAGGCACCAATGAAATGCAGCGCATCATCATTGCCAAACAATTGGTGGCAAGGAACAAGATCTAGAAATCCAAGCAGACAAAAGCCCCTCTCCCGTTCGCGGGAGAGGGGTTGGGGTGAGGGGAAGCTCTACAAGCAAAAGCTGGAGAGCTCCCCTCATCCGCCCTTCGGGCACCTTCTCCCGCATGCGGGAGAAGGGACAAAGCAACAGCCAAAGCCAAAGCCAAAGCCAAAGCAACAGCCAAAGCAACAGCCAACGCCAAAGCCAAAGCAACAGCAAAACCGAAAGCAAACGCCAAACCCAAAC